>JBFIDI010000280.1:0-7699 GCA_041581405.1 Burkholderiaceae bacterium | reverse complement strand
GAGCGCACAGGACCGCGAAGCCATCGAACGCTGCGACCTGCAAGGCATGGCCCAGGCCGACTTCGCCCGGCTCAAGGGCTTGAGCCTGCCGGCCGCCAAGTCGCGGGTGCAGCGCGCCCGCCAGCGCATGCGCGAGCGCATGGCGCAGGCGTGCCAGGTGTCGTTCGACGACGGCGGAAGGGTGACCGACTTCGTGCCCCGGCCGCCGTTGCCCGGCGACCCCTGACGCGTACACACGCACTTTTTTTTCGCCCGACCTGCATCTTTCGGGCGCGGCCGTCGTCTTCCCCGGTATGACGACCCTTGCCGCATCCGTGTCGCGCTGGCCCCGGCGCCAGCCCCTCGTGTTCCTGATCGTGGCCGCCGCGCTCTGGCTCGGCCTGTACCAGTTGCTGATTCCGTTTTCCGAGGCCGTGGTGGCGCTGCTGCCGGTGCAGCGCCAGAGCCACCTGGGCAACGCGCTGCAGTTCTTCTTTTACGACACCCCCAAGGTGCTGCTGCTGCTGACCGGCGTGGTGTTCGTCATGGGCATGGTCAACACCTATTTCACGCCCGAGCGCACCCGCGCGCTGCTGGCCGGGCGCACCCATGGCGTGGCCAACGCCATGGCCTCGGCGCTGGGGGTGGTGACGCCGTTCTGCTCCTGCTCGTCGGTGCCCCTGTTCATCGGCTTCGTGCAGGCCGGCGTGCCGCTGGGCGTGACGTTCTCGTTCCTGATCACGGCGCCCATGGTCGATACCGTGGCGCTGACCATCCTGCTGTCGCTGTTCGGCTGGAAGGTGGCGCTGTTGTACCTGGGATTCGGCATGGCGCTGGGCATCGTCGCCGGGCTGGTCATGGGTGCCATGAAGCTGGAGGTCTATCTGGAGGACTGGGTGCGCGAGATGCCCCAGGTATCGCCGGACGTGCAGGCCCCGCAACCGGGCATGACCGACCGCATGGCTGCGGGCATGGCCTCGGTGCGCGAGATCGTCGGCAAGGTCTGGCCCTACGTGATCGGCGGCATCGCCGTGGGCGCAGGCATTCACGGCTTCGTGCCCGCTGAATTCCTGGCCTCCTTCATGGGCAAGGACGCGGCCTGGTGGTCGGTGCCGCTGGCGGTGGTGATGGGCATTCCGATGTATGCCAACACCGCCGGCATCCTGCCGGTGATCGAGGCCCTGACGGCCAAGGGCGCCGCCATGGGCACGGCCCTGGCATTCATGATGAGCGTGGTGGCACTCTCGTTGCCCGAGATGATCATCCTGCGCAAGGTGTTGCAGCTGCGCCTGATTGCCATCTTCGTGGGCATCGTGGCGCTCGGCATCCTGTCCGTGGGTTTCCTGCTCAACGCCGTCTTGTAGGCCGCCCGGATCCCGCTTCGCTCGTCGACCATCAACCATCAAACATCACTCATCAACCTTCACGCATCACGCATTGGAAAGGACTCCATCATGGACATCAAGGTACTCGGCACCGGTTGTGCCAACTGCAAGAACACCATCGCCCTCATCGATCAGGTGGCGAAATCGCGGGGCGTGGAGGTCACGCTGGAGAAGGTCGAAGACCTGCGCGACATCATGGGCTACGGCATCATGAGCACGCCCGGCGTGGTGATCGGCGGCAAGGTGGTGCATGCCGGCGGCGTGCCCAGCCGCGAGAAGATCGAACAATGGTTCGGCGCCTGATGCCGGAGTGCGCGTCGCGCGTCGATGCGCGTGGACAATGGGCCGAAGCCCGGCAACCGAGAACGACATGACCACCACCACCACCACGAAGTTGCAGTTCCAGGTGCACGCGCGCCGCGAGAGTGCACACGTGAGCAGTGCCAGCTGCAAGAACGCGCGTATCGACATGGACACTGACCTGGCCGGCAACCCCGACGCCTTCAACCCGGCCGAACTGCTGCTGGCGGCCGTATCGGCCTGCATGATCAAGAACATCGAACGCGTCACGCCCATCCTCAAGTTCCAGCTGCGCGGCGTGGAGGTCCGGGTGCACGGCGTGCGCCAGGACGTGCCCCCGCGCATGGAGTCCATCCGCTACGAGATCGTGGTGGACACCGACGAGCCCGACCGGCGCCTCGACCTGCTGCACGACAACGTCAGGAAATACGGCACGGTGTTCAACACCGTCGCCCCCGGCTCCAACCTCTCGGGGGTGTTGCGCCGCAAGTCCGAGAACCCATGAGCGCCGGCCACGACCACGGCCACGACCACGCGCCGGCCGACTTCAATGCCGCGTTCGCCATCGGCGTCGGCCTGAACATCGCCTTCGTCGCGATCGAGGCCTTCTACGGCTGGAAGATCAATTCGCTGGCGCTGCTGGCCGACGCGGGTCACAACCTGAGCGACGTCATCGGCCTGGTGCTGGCCTGGGGCGGGGCCCTGGCCGGCAAGCTGCGGCCGGACGTGCGCCATACCTATGGCTGGAAACGCGCGAGCATCCTGGCCGCCTTCATCAACGCCTTGTTGCTGCTGGTGGCCATGGGTTCGCTGTCATGGGAAGCCTTGCACCGACTGCAGTCGCCCGAACCGGTCGAGGGTGTCACCATCATCGTCGTGGCCGGCATCGGCATCGTGCGTGGTGAACACGGCAACGGCGCTGCTGTTCATGCGCGGGCGCGACAAGGACCTGAACATCCGGGGCGCCTTCCTGCATATGGCGGCGGACGCGCTGGTCTCGGTCGGCGTGGTGGTCGCGGGCGCACTGGCGCTGTGGTTCGGCTGGGCATGGCTGGATCCGGTGGTCAGCCTGCTGATCGCCGCCGTGATCGTGGTCGGCACCTGGAGCCTGTTCCGGCAGTCGCTGCACCTGTTGTTCGACGGCGTGCCCGAAAGCGTGGACCTGCTGCGGGTCAAGGCCATGCTGGAGTCGCTGCCGGGTGTGGAGCGCGTGCACGACCTGCACGTATGGGCCATGGGCACGTCGGAGATCGCGCTCACGGCCCAGCTGGTCATGCCCGAAGGATCCGCCGGCGATGCCTTCCTGCAGGACGCCACCGAGCAGTTGCACGACCGGTTCGAGATTGCGCACGTGACCCTGCAGGTCGTGCGGGTGCCCTTCACCAAGCCTTGCGGAAACCTCGCCGATCTCGCGGCCGCATCGTCCCGTCCGCCGGGGCGCTCGCAGCGCCATGATCCGGCGCACGGACACAGCCACCGATGACACGCGCATGGCGCCGCGCGGTTAAGCCGGCGCGCGCCGGCCAGTGACCCTTCGCTGGCGCGGCGGCCCGGCCGTGTCGTGCCGGTGGCCGCGGCGGGCCGCGTTCAGCCGCCGGCGTCCGCCGCTTGTCCGATCGCGAGGTTGGCCATCAGCGCCGTCACTTCCGCCTGGCGGCTGCAGCCGGTCTTGTCCATGACCTGGCGCAGCTGCGCGCGCACCGTGTTGCGCGACACGCCGCCATCGGCGGCGATGTCGTCGAGCGAGTCGCCGCCGGCCAGGCTGCGGGCCACGCGGGCCTCGGACGGCGTGAGGTCGAACAAGGAACGCAGCAACTCCACCGGCGGCGCGCGCCGCGTCGTGACCGGCGTGATGACGAGTACCGCGAACGAGCGCCCGAAGATGTCGTGCGCCGCGCGCCGGATCGGAATCAGGTGGCCGACCCGCGACGCGCGGCCGTCCTGTGCGCGCAGCGCGAACGACTGCACGCCGGCATCGAGCTCCGCGGTGCCGGGCGGCGCCGACAAGGCGCGGCGCAACAGGTCGTCTGCCGATGCGTCGCGCAGCACGATCCGGTCCCGGGCGCGCCATTGCACATGGTCGTCGAGATCGCGCATCAGCGCATTGGCTTCGATCACGGTCGCGCTCTCGTCGAGCACCAGCGCCGGCAGGCCCATCGCGGCCAGCGCATCGCTGGCGGTGCTGGCGCTGCGCAGGCCCAGGCGGGCCGCGATCAGCGCGGCGCGGGCCAGGTGCGGGCGCAGCGCATTGAGGGCGTGCACCCGCTCGAGTTCGATCGGGCCGCGCTCGAAGGCACGCTCGATGCTGAACACGATGTTGTCGCCGGTGGGCATCATCAGCCCGGTGCCGGCCGACCAGCCCAGGCCGCGCGGGCGGAAGAAGTCGCGGTAGATCGGGTTGGCGTCGAGTTCGTCCGGGGTCCAGAAGTCGTGTTCGACCAGGAAACTGGGCTGGTTGCGGCTGAACAGGCAGACGCGCCGGGTGCAGCGGCTGAACCAGCCGTCGCTGACGTAGGACTGGAACACCGGGCCCAGGCTCTCGGAGGAGGTCCAGTTCAGCACCTTGTCGCGCACCGCGAACAGCAGTCCGCCGCTGGCATCGGTCAATGCGGCCAGGTCGTCGAGCACGCCGGGCCAGTTTTCGGGAATGAAGGAGGACTCGTAGATGCGGTCGATCAGTGCGTCGTGCATGGGGTGGAGAAGTCGGCCCGTGTGGATTTTTTCGGGCAGTGTAGTCCGTTCGGACGATGACGTTGCGCACCAGCGCCCTAGCATGGTGCACGTCGGCGGCGACGCCGGTCGTGGTGTGGTCCGCGGATCCGTTTTAGTCCTTTCCAACCCTGAGAGTCCTTTCATGAAATTGTTGAAGCATGTGGCGCTGGTGTCCGGCCTGTCCGCGGTCTTGCTGGCCGGTTGTGGCGGTGGTGGTGATGGCGGTACCGCCGCGCCGGTCCTGAGCGGCGTGGCGGCCGTGGGCGCACCCATCGTCGGCGGCACCGTCTCGGTGACCTGCGCCGGCGGCAGTGCGATGAGCGCGACCACGCTGGCCACCGGTGCCTGGCAGGTCACGACGTCCGGCCAGACCCTGCCGTGCGCGGTGCGCGTCACCGGCGGCACCATCGGCGGCGCCGCGAACGCCACGCCCTACCACTCGATCGCCATCAACTTCGGCACCATCAACATCACGCCGCTGACCGACCTGATCGTGGCCAACCTGGGTGGCGCCGCGCCGGCCAGCTGGTTCGGCGGCATCAATGCCAGCACCTTGCAGGGCGTCACCGCGGCCCGGATCAGCGCGGCCTTGCAGGCGGTCAGCGACGCACTCGGCATGACGGCCATCCTGTCCGGCGCCAACCCCCTGACCACCGCGTTCGCCGCCACCAACGGCGAACTGCTGGACGACGTGCTCGAGGCGCTGGCCGCGGCCGGCGCCAGCCACCAGGCCTTGCTGGCGCTGGCCGCCAACCCGAGCTTCACCGCGCCGAACGGCTTCGACTTCCTGAGTGCCTATGCCACGGTGGTCGTGAACAACGGTGGTGGCGGCGGTGGCAGCGGCACGGTGCGGGTCGCCGTGTCCGTGTCCGGCCAGCCCGCGGGCACGTTCGACGTCGGCGGCGTCGATGCGCCGGCCAACCAGGCCGAGTTCTGCACCGACCTGGCCTCGGACCCGGTCCTCACCGACATCGGCAGCTCCGGCGGCGGCACGCTGACGGTGACCAGCTGTTCGTATTCCGGCAACGTGGGCACCGTGAACGCCACGCTGAGCATGACGGGTCAGCCGATCACGCTGCCCTACACGTTGACCTTCACCTTCCTGTAAGGGCCTCGCCGTCCGGCAGCCGCGCCGCCGGCTGCCGATAGCGTGGGGTCAGGTCTATGTCGTGTAGTCCCGCATGGAAGGCAAGGATCTGACCCCCATATCGGAGCGACCGCCCTCCAGGCACCCCAAGCCCTCGAGCGTCTGTTCGATCGCCTGGTCCAGCGGCGTGTGCGGCTCGGCGCCGAGCAGGCCGACCAGGCGGTCGTTGGCCATCCGCACCGGATGCCGCCACAGGTAACGCATCTCCAGCAACTCGCGCATCGTGGCATGGAACGGCGCCGCCAGGGCGACCAGCCACCACGGGAAACGCCGCAGCTTCGGCGACGTGCCGCAGCGCCGTGCCACCACGCGCTGCACGGCACGACCCAGTTCGGCCCCGTCGGCGTCCCAGTGCCCTCGCATGTGGAAACGCGCGAACGGCGGCAGCTGGGTGCGCCGCGCCAGCAGTTGCAGCATGGTGCGCGCGACGTCGGGCAGGTAGGCGAACTGGTGGCCGACGCCGGGGTCGGACGGCAGCGACACCTGGCGCACCGGCTGGCCGGGCTTGACCATGCCTTGTGCGAACCAGTTGTTGCCGCTGCCGGGCCCGAAGAAGTCGCCGGCGCGCACGATGATCACGCGCACCCGGCCGTCGCCGGTGGCGGCCTGCAGGCGGCGTTCCATCTCGACGCGGATCGCACCCTTGCGCGTGGCCGGGTTCTGCGGCGATGCCTCGTGCAGCGGCGTGGCGCAGGCGTGCGGCCCGTAGTTGTAGACCGAGCCCGGCAAGACGATGGTCGCGCCGTGCGCGCGGGCGGCGGCGATGGTGTTGTCCACCATCGGCAACACCAGCGTCGACCAGTTGCGGTAGCCGGGCGGGTTGACCGCATGCACGATGACGGCACAACCCCGGGCGGCGTCCAGCACCTGGTCACGTACCAGCGCGTCGCCGTCGATCCATTCGATGCCGCCCTGCCACACGCGCGGCGCGCCCAGGGCGCGCTTGAGCGCGCGCACCCGCCGGCCGGCCTGCAGCAGCTGGCGTGCCATCTCGCCGCCGATGCCGCCGCCGGCGCCGAGCACCAGCGCGGTGCCGGCGGCCGGTGCCGCGGAGGATGCGCCCGCAGGGACGCCGTCGGTGCGGCTCGTGGCATCGTTGTGTGTGTGCATGGGGATTCTCCTGGGGTGCGGGTTGCGATGGGGTGATTCTGGGAATCCGGAGGTTGAAAGTAAATTGCCGAAGTCCGTACCGCAGATATACTTTTTCGTATGAACACACCGGACGTGTCCTGGGACCTGTACCGCTCCTTCCTCGCCGTGCTGGACGAGGGTTCGCTGTCGGGCGCGGCGCGTGCGCTGGGCCTGACCCAGCCCACGCTCGGCCGGCAGGTGGCGGCATTGGAGGAGGCGCTGGGGCTGGCCTTGTTCACCCGCTCGCAGACCGGCCTGCTGCCGACCGACGCGGCCTTGGCGCTGCGCGGCCATGCCGAGGCCATGCGCGACACCGCGGCGGCGCTGGCGCGCGAGGCGCACGGGTTCGGCTCCGGGGTGCGTGGCGCGGTGCGTGTCTCGGCCAGCGAGGTGATCGGCATCGAGGTGCTGCCGCCCATCCTGGCCGGCCTGCGCCAGGCCCATCCGCAACTGGAGGTGGAACTGGTGCTGAGCAACCGGCTGCAGGACCTGGTGCGGCGCGAAGCCGACATCGCGGTGCGCATGACGGCGCCGCGCCAGGACGTGTTGATGGCCAGCCGCATCGGCGACATTCCGCTGGGGCTGGTGGCGCATCGGGACTACCTGCAACGCCGTGGCATGCCGAAGAATGCCGCCGAGCTCGAGCACCACGACGTGATCGGCTACGACCAGGAGACCGCCTGGATCCGCGCCGCGCGCACCCGCTACGCCAGCTGGGACCGCGAGAAGTTCGCGCTGCGCTGCGACAGCGACCTGGCCCAGCTGGCGCTGATCCGCGCCGGCGCGGGCATCGGCATCTGCCAGCTGGCGCTGGCCCGGCGCGACCCGCAGCTGGTGCCGGTGATGCCCGGCGCGGTCGACCTGCGCCTGTCGACCTGGGTGGCCATGCATACCGACCTGCGCAACAGCCCGCGCTGCCGGGTGGTGTTCGACGCCCGGGTGCAGGGCATGCGGGCCTACGTGGGCGCGGACGGCGATCCCGCGGCGCCCGCCGGCTCGGGAGGGACGGCGGTTTAGGCGCAAGGCCATGAGGGCCGGCGCACCG
>JBFIDI010000279.1:0-7719 GCA_041581405.1 Burkholderiaceae bacterium | reverse complement strand
GGTCATCGGCGAGTTGGCGTTGATCAGGTTGATGATCACGGTGCGCGGCTTGCCGGTGAGCGGATCGAGGTAGTTGTCGCCGAACAGCAGCTTGGCCATCTCGACCGTGTCCTGGGCCCGCTCGGGATGCGTCACCGAGCCCATGAACGGCTTGTCGCTGTATTTCATGTGGCTGTAGACCATGTCGAAGTGGCGTTTGTTCACCGGCAGGTCGACCGGCTCGCAGATGGTGCCGCCCGAATGGTGCAGCGACGGTGCCATGTAGGCCAGCTTGACGAAGTTCTGGAAGTCCTCGATCGTCGCGTAGCGCCGCCCCTTGTCGAGGTCGCGCACGAACGGCGATCCGTAGGCGGGCGCAAATACCGTGTTCTTGCCGCCGATCACGACGCTGCGCGCCGGGTTGCGCGCATGCTGGGTGAACTCGCGCGGAGCGGTGGCTTGCACCAGTTTGCGCGCCAGGCCGGACGGAAAACGCACGCGTTCGCCCTTGACGTCGGCGCCGGCGGCGCGGAACAGCTCCAGTGCCTCCGGGTCGTCGCGGAAATCGATGCCGGTCTCCTCGAGGATGATGTCGGCATTGCGTTCGATGGTCTGCAGGCCTTCCTCGTCGAGCACCTCGTAATAAGGAATGCGGCGGGTGATGTAGGGCACCGACTGGCTGCTGCGCGCGGTGCGGGCTGCCCGCTTGGCCTCGCGACCGCCACCGGCGCGCCGACCGCGGGGGGCTGAGTCCGCGCCTTGTACCAATGCCTCGTCCATGCTGGTGCTCCGAAATGAGTAGGTCGTGGGCGGGGTGCCCATCGAGCCGAGAGTATGGTCAAGCGCGGCCGGATCGCTGATCCTTTTGCGACGCTGTCTGGCATGCCTACGTCAAGGCGACGACCATCGTCGACGCCGTCACGGATCGGCCGTCGTCCGGCATGGCGGGTGCGACCGATTTGTCGCGGCCAGGCCAATGTCCGTCGCTTGCCGTCCAAGCCGTTCGCGGCGGCGCGCCTAGTATTCGCGCCGCGACGGAATCTTCGTTCCGGCAACGATCGATGGGGGAACAGCGGCATGGTTGCAAAAGTGATCGACGGCCATGCCGTCGCCCGGCAGGTGCGCGAGCAATGCCGCCAGCAGACGCAGGCATTGAAGGCGCGCGGCGTCGTGCCCGGGCTGGCGGTCGTCATCGTCGGCGACGATCCGGCCTCCAAGGTCTACGTCGCCAACAAGGTCAAGGCCTGCAACGAGGTCGGCCTGCAGTCCACGGTCTACGCCTTTGCCGCCGATACGCCGGACGCCGTGGTCGAGGCCGAGATCCTGCGCCTCAACGCCGACCCGCGGGTGCACGGCATCCTGGTGCAGCTGCCGCTGCCGAGACACTTCGACGGCAAGCGCGTGCTGGCGGCAATATCGAGCGACAAGGACGTGGACGGATTCCACCTGTACAACGTCGGTGCGCTGGTGCAGGGCGAGACGCTGTTTCCGCCCTGCACGCCGTTCGGCGTGCAGAAGATGCTGGAGTTCGAGAACATCCCGGTCGAAGGCCAGAACGTCGTGGTCGTGGGCGCGAGCAACATCGTCGGCAAGCCGATGGCGCTGATGTTGATGCAAAAGGATGCAACCGTCGTCATCTGCCACGCAAAGACCCGCGATCTGGGGCAATTCACGATATTGGCCGACATCCTCGTCGTGGCAGCCGGCCGCCCGAACCTGATCGTGCCGCAGATGGTGCGCACCGGCGCGGTCGTCATCGACGTCGGCATCAACCGCCTGCCGAACGGCAAGCTGGTCGGCGACGTGGATTTCGAAGGCGTGCGCCAGAAGGCCTCGTACATCTCGCCGGTGCCCGGCGGCGTGGGGCCGATGACGGTGACGATGCTGGTGCACAACACGGTGCAGTCGGCCCTGCGCATGGCGGGCTGAACCGGGGCGGCACCGGATCCCTACAACGGTTGTCGTTGCGCGTCGCGCAGGCCGGTCAGCAGCAGTTCCCCGTCGGCTGCCACGCGAAACTCGCCGTATCGGGCGGGTTCGTAACGCCTGGCCGTGCCTTCCTCGAAGAAAAATGCGTTGGTCGCGAACCGGATCTGCCCGTTGCGAACCCGGTACCGCAGCAGGATCTCGTTTGCGGCCAGCGGCGTCGCGTCATGCAGCCGCCGGTAGCTGGCGACGAAGTTGCCATCCACGGTCGCAACGATATGGCCGTCTGCGGTCGACAACCCGTCGGAGGCCTGGCGCCCGGAGTCCCCCCCGGCCCCCGCGGCCTTGCGGATTGCCGCACGGGCGTCGTCCTGCATCCGGTAGCGCAAGGCCATGTAGTCGCCCTGCATCAGCGAGCGGGGATCCACCGGCGCCAGTTCCAGGAAGACGAGGCGCCCGCCGGCAAGCTGGTCTTCCTTGGCGACGATCGACAGGGTGACCAGCGTGAGCACCACCAGGGCGCTGACGAGCGCAATGGCGCTACGCATCCGCGGGCTCCCGGGGCACGGCATGGTGCAGGAGGACCCAGCGCGCGCCCAGCAGCACCAGGCCCGTCACCAGCAGCACGACGGACTTCTCCAGCAGCGTCACGTGCAGCAGGTAGTAGTAGGCACCCATGTAGAGGGCCAGCGCGACGAATCCCGCGCCCAGGAGCAGGCGGTTCCCGTTCGAAAAACCCAGCAGCACGACCAGCAGGCAGGCCACGATGCCGGGGGCCGGCAGGCTGACGACGCACAGGGCCACGATCGCGCCCAGGGCCATCGGCGTGCGGGGTTCGCGCATGGTCCATCCCGCGCGCAGCAGCAGCACGCCCGCGGTCCCGACGAACACCGCGTCGGTGAGTGCGGTCCCGGCCCAGGACAGGGACCCGGGTCCGGCAGCCATCGGCGCACCCAGCACGCCAGGCATCGAGAACCAGAACAGCGACGTGGCTTCGATCTGCAGGAAGGACAGCGTCAGGCCATAGGCCAGGGGCGTGGCCACGGCGTGGCGCGACCCGAAGCGCGCCTCCTGCAGCCACAACGCGGCAATTGCCGTCGCGGTGGCGCCTGCCGCCAGGAAGCCGGCGCCCGACAGGCCGCAGGCATAGGCGAACGCCAACCCGCCGGCGTAGGCCGACAGGGTGCGGTGGATGGTGTTCGGCATGACGGCAACCAGCACCGTTTGCAGGGCGGCCATCACCCAGAACGGGAGAGCCGTCGCACGAAAACCACCGAGCTGTCCGAACAGGCCGTACGCGAACAGCAATTGCCCCGCCAGGCTGATGGCCAGCGCAAACATGGCGGCAAAGTCCTTGTGACGGGCGGCGCGGAACAGCGCAAAGGCAGCCGCCACGACCGCCAGTCCGACCGCCATCGACAGGGTCTCGTTCTGCACGATGAACATGAAACCGATGCCGACGAAGGCGAGCAGGAAAAGGGCGGCGATCAAACCCGCGCTACCCAGCATGACCCTCACGTACCACGGCGTGCCCGTGTCCGTGCGCTCGGGCATCGGGCCGGTGGTCAGCCCGGCGGCGGCCAGTCGCGACCACAGTTCCACCGATGCGTGCGCGCCCGGTTGCGGCTGCGGCGCACGGGGGCGTGTGTCCGTGGGTTCGCTGGGCGGGTTCATGGCGCCTCCGGTTGCGCGACCGACTTGAGCCAGGTGCCGAACGCCGCCGCCAGGCCGATCACGACCATGGCGGTCAGCAGCATGCTGCCGGCCCAGCCCCCGTCACCGATGAGCCGGGTCAGCGATGCCGCGGCCACGACAATGATCGACAGACAGGCGCCGGACAACACGAACAGGTCCTGCGTGCGCACCCGGTAGGCCCAGTAGGCCGCAGCGAGCCAGATCGCGTAGGCGGGCCAGGCCGCCACCGCCGGCACACCGCCGCCGTCGCCGAAGATCGCCTGGAGCAACAGGATCGTGATGCTGACGCCGCTGGCCGATGCGAGCAGCCGGGCCGCCCAGCGCTCGCGCATCCAGGCAAGCCGCCGCGCCGCGAGTTCCCAGGCCAGCAGCGCCGCCGTGTTGAAGCCGAACACCGCCCACCACGGGCCGTCCGTGCCGAACCCTGTCGCGAAGCGACCGGGAAACACCTGGAACCAGAGGATGATGGCCACGTTGGCGACGGCCATCCACAACATCCACAATCCGGCGAAACGCGCGATCAGGACCCATGGCGTCATCAGGGCGGTCCAGGTGGCGAACAGCTGCCAGGTGTCGGCGCCCGTCTGGTAGGTCTGGCCGAACAATGCCAGCAAGGCGCCCAGCAGGATCGAGGCCACCAGCAGGCAGGCCTTGCCCGCAGCGGTATCGGCACCGAGTCGCCAGTAGCCGAGCACGGCCACGAGCACCAGCACTTCGACCATGGCGAAACGGGCGATCCTGCCGAGGTCGATCCAGTTGTACGCCACGAAGAAGACAACGGCGGCAGCCAGCGAGAGCGCGCCGGACCACAACAGCAGCCGGTCCAGGAAACGGCGCCAGGCATGCGCGGTCGGGCGCACGCCGGCCAGGATCAGCGCCGAGCCCGCGTCGGTCAGCGCTCCCTGGCTGGACCAGTCGAGGATGGTCTTGCGATCGTTCAATCAACTCCCCCACAAGGGCGGCATGGCGCCCGACGACGGCGTGTTTTCCGCACAGGGCGCTCGTCGGGCGCAGTGTACGACCGACTGTCGCGTTCGGGTCGCGCCATGTCGTAATGTGGACACTGCGGCGATGGGCCGTCTCGACAATCCGGGTGGGCGGGATAATGGCAGGTTTTCGGCCGGCGAACCCGTCGCCCCACCCCTTGGCGCTGGGTCAGCGCTCTTCACCCTCACTTATTAGGTAAATCGCAATGGCTTTGATGTCTTCGATCCAGGAATTCGACCCCGAACTGGGCGCCGCCATGGCTGCCGAGGCCCAGCGCCAGCAGGACCATCTGGAACTGATCGCTTCCGAAAACTACACCAGCCCGCGGGTGCTGGAGGCGCAAGGCAGCGTGCTGACCAACAAATACGCCGAAGGTTATCCGGGCAAGCGGTATTACGGTGGTTGCGAGTTCGTCGACGTGGCCGAGACCCTGGCCATCGAACGCGCGAAGAAGCTGTTCGGTGCCGACTGGGCCAACGTGCAGCCGCATTCGGGCTCCAGCGCCAACGCGGCGGTCTACATGGCGCTGCTGCAGCCGGGCGACACCATCCTGGGCATGAGCCTGGCCCATGGCGGCCACCTGACACACGGCGCCAAGGTGAGTTTCTCCGGCAAGTTCTACAACGCCGAGCAATACGGCATCGACACCGCCACCGGCCTGATCGACTACGACGCGCTCGAGGCCCAGGCCGTGGCCTGCAAGCCCAAGATGATCATCGCCGGGTTCTCGGCCTACAGCCGGCACCTGGACTTCCCGCGTTTCCGCGCCATCTGCGACAAGGTCGGAGCCCTGTTGTTCGTCGACATGGCCCACGTCGCCGGCCTCGTGGCCGCCGGCCTGTACCCGAACCCGATTCCGTTCGCCGACGTCGTCACGACGACCACGCACAAGACGCTGCGCGGCCCGCGCGGCGGCCTGATCCTGTGCAAGGCCAACCCGGAGATCGAGAAAAAACTTAATTCCATGGTCTTCCCCGGCACCCAGGGTGGCCCGCTGATGCATGTGATCGCGGCCAAGGCGGTGGCATTCAAGGAGGCACTGGAGCCCGCGTTCAAGGCCTACCAGCAACAGGTGATCAAGAACGCCCAGGCCATGGCCGAGGTGTTCGTGCAGCGCGGCTTCGACATCGTCTCCGGCGGCACCGACAACCACCTGATGCTGGTCAGCCTGATTCCCAAGGGCCTGACCGGCAAGGACGCCGACGCGGCGCTGGGCCGGGCCCACATCACGGTGAACAAGAACTCGGTGCCGAACGACCCGCAGTCGCCGTTCGTCACCAGCGGCATCCGTGTCGGCACGCCGGCGATCACGACGCGCGGCTTCGGCGAAGCCGAGTGCCGCGAAGTCGCCACGCTGATGTGCGACGTGCTCGACAAGCTCGGTGACGCCTCCGTCGAGAAGGCCGTGGCCGAGAAGGTGGTGGCCTTGTGCCGCCGCCATCCGGTCCCCGCCTGACATCGTTTCGGCCTGGATCGGTCCCTTCACCTGAAAGCCTGCCATGGCCCTGAGCGTCTTTGATCTGTTCAAGATCGGCATCGGCCCGTCGTCGTCGCACACGGTGGGCCCGATGAAGGCGGCCGCGTTGTTCGCGCGGCGGCTGCACAAGGCGGAGCAGTTGCCGCAGGTGGCCCGGATCGAGGCGCGGCTGTACGGTTCGCTCGGCGCCACCGGCAAGGGCCATGGCACCGATACCGCGGTGATGCTCGGGCTGGAAGGCGCGATGCCGGACACGATAGATCCGGACAGCATCGACGCGCGGATCCAGGCGATCCGGTCGCAGTCGCGCATCGTGCTCGACGGGGTGCATGCGGTGCCGTTCAACGAGCGCAAGGACATCGTGTTCCTGCGCCGCGAGATCCTGCCGTTCCATACCAATGGCGTGCGTTTCAGTGCGTTCGCGGCGGATGGCGGCGTGATCGAGGAGCGGCGGTATTTTTCGGTTGGTGGCGGTTTTGTCGTGTCGCAGGAAGAAGCCGACAAGGCGGCCGACGATCCGAACATGGTGGCCGACACCACGGTGCTGGCGCATCCGTTTCGCACCGGCGACGAGTTGCTGGCCATCACCCGCGCCACCGGCCTGTCGATCGCGCAGGTGATGCGCGTGAACGAACATGCGTGGCGCACCGATGCCGAACTCGACGCCGGGCTGGACCAGATCTGGGATGTGATGAAGGCCTGCGTCGCACGGGGTTGCCGCACCGAAGGCCATCTGCCCGGCTCCATGCAGGTCAAGCGCCGCGCGGCCGAACTGCACCGGCGCCTGAGCGCGCGGCCGGAGCAGGCGCTCAAGGACCAGTTGTCCATCCTCGACTTCGTCAACCTGTATGCGATGGCGGTCAACGAGGAAAACGCCGCCGGTGGACGGGTCGTGACGGCGCCGACCAATGGCGCGGCCGGCATCATTCCGGCGGTGCTGCATTACTACATGCATTTCTGCCCCGGCGCGTCCGACCAGGGCATCCGCGACTTCCTGCTGACCGCGGGCGCGATCGGCCTGCTGTACAAGGAAAACGCATCGATCAGCGGCGCCGAGGTCGGTTGCCAGGGCGAGGTCGGCGTGGCCTGCTCGATGGCCGCCGGTGCGCTGGCGGCCGTCATGGGCGGCACGCCCGAGCAGGTCGAGAACGCGGCCGAGATCGGCATGGAGCACAACCTGGGCCTGACCTGCGACCCGGTTGGCGGGCGGGTGCAGATTCCGTGCATCGAGCGCAATGCCATGGGTTCGGTGAAGGCGCTGAACGCGGCACGCATGGCGCTGCGTGGCGACGGTACGCATTATGTTTCGCTGGACAAGGTCATCAAGACGATGCGCGACACCGGGCGCGACATGATGACCAAGTACAAGGAAACCAGCCGGGGTGGCCTGGCGGTGAACGTGATCGAGTGTTGAGCATGGAGCAATACCGTTTCGGGACTGCAGTGGCGGCCAAGGCCGAAGGGCTCCGTCCCGGGCGCTTCGGTGCCGCAGTCGGTGCTTCGCCCGACTGCCCTGCGGTGCGCGGTCTTGCGGCGCGTCGCGCAACTCACTGCGCGCCCTGCGGGCGCTCCGTGCAGACACGCGCGACGAGTCAGTTTACGACGCGCGCTTCGCGCGCCGCCGCACGACCTGCGCTCCTCGGCTCGGCACAGGC
>JBFIDI010000278.1:0-7721 GCA_041581405.1 Burkholderiaceae bacterium | reverse complement strand
GACCTACGTGAACCCGCAGACCGGCGGCCATGCCGAGAACATCCTCGGTTTCTACGCCATGATGCTGCGCCCGGGCCAGACGCTGACCTTGCCGGCGCGCAGCCCGGCGATGGTGTTTCACCTGATCGAAGGGGGCGCCACGGTGCAGGTCGAGCAGCAGCGGTTCCGGCTGGCCGAGGCCGATACCTGCTGCGCGCCGGGTTATCTGCCGGTCACGCTGGCCAATACCTCGGCCAGCGGCGCCGCCTTCCTGTTCATCGCCGACGAGACGCCCTTGCACCAGAAACTCGGGGTGTACGAGACGCGCTCCTGACGGGCGGCTGGCCCCGCACAGGGTGGGGTCCGGGCCGCCTGGCCCGCGCTTGCCTCTGCCCCTTCGACGCTTCGACGCTTCGGGCCGGTCGACGCACCGCGCGAGGGCGACCCGCATGGCATACTGTTTGCAAGGGTCAGCGCACCGTGTGCCGCGGCGCAGATGCGGGTGGCACGTGCGCCATCGGTCGTCGAGGCCGTACCCGGAATGCAAGCTTTCGAGAGGAATACGCGATGAAACACCGCCTGAGCTGGCTGGGTGGCTGGGCCCTGGGCCTGGTTGTGACATGCGCCACCGCGGCCATGCCGATCTTCGACTCGCATCTGCACTACAGCCACGATGCCTGGGAGCAGTTGCCGCCCAAGGCGGCCGTCGACATCCTGCGCAAGGCCGGGCTGCGGGGCGCGATGGTGTCGAGCAGCAGCGACGACGGCACGCAGAAGTTGTATGCCGAGGCGCCCGACCTGGTGATCCCGGTGCTGCGGCCCTACCGACAACGCGGCGAGACCAGTTCCTGGGTGCGGGACGCGACCATCGTGCCGCATCTGGAGTCGCGGCTCAAGACGAACCGTTATGTCGCGATCGGCGAATACCATGTCTACGGCGCCGACGCCGACCTGCCGGTGGTGCGCCGCGTGGTCGAACTGGCGCGTGAATACAAGCTGTTCCTGCATTCGCATTCCGATGCCGACGCCATCGAGCGCCAGTTCAAGCAGGACCCGCAGGCACGGATCCTGTGGGCGCATTCCGGCTTCGATGCACCGGACAAGGTACGTGCGATGTTGCGCAAGTACAAGAACCTGTGGTGCGACCTGGCGTTTCGCAGCGACCATGCCAGCGGCGGCAAGGTCGACCCGGCCTGGCGTGCCGCCTTCCTGGAGTTTCCGGATCGTTTCATGGTCGGCACCGATACCTTCACGCCCGAGCGCTGGCATTTCGTGGTCGAACACGCGAACTGGACCCGCCAGTGGCTGGCCGACCTGCCCACCGACGTTGCCGAACGTATCGCCTACAAGAACGGCGAGGCCGTGTTCGGCTCCATGCTCAAGCCGCAGTGACCGGCGTGTGTTGGCGGCGGGTCGTCGGCGCGCGTATCGCGCTGGTGCCCGTGCTCGCGATGGCCACGATGGCCACCACGGCTTTCGCCGCCTGCCCCTTGCCGTCGACCGCGCTGCACCGAGGCGCCGTGCAGGCCGCCTGGACCGCCGATACCCAGCCCATCGCCGTCGGCCGCCATTTCACGATCCAGGTCCGGCTGTGTCCGGCCGACGCCGTGCTGGCGCGCGTCGACGCAACCATGCCGGCGCACCGCCACGGCATGAACTACCGGCCCAGCATCAAGGCCATGGGCGCGGGCCTGTGGCATGTCGAGGGCCTGATGTTCCACATGCCGGGTGCATGGGAGCTGCGGCTGGACGTACAGGCCGGCGGCCGCACGGAGACGCTGCGCGATGCCGTGACGCTGCCGTGATGAACCCCGCGCTCGCGCCCGAGGCGAAAGGCGGCGCCGTGCGTCGCACGCCCGGTGCCGCGGCGGCAGTCCGGGCCTGGCTGGTTGGCGTGCTGTTACTGCCCGCGTGGTGCGGCGCCGTCGATTTCACGGCCGATGAACGCGCACGTATCCTGTCGCACGGACCCTGGCCGCCGGCGCCCGTGGCGGACGCCAGCAACCGCGCCGACGGCCGGCCCGAGGCGATCGAACTCGGCCGGCGCCTGTTCACCGACCGGCGGCTCTCGGCCAGCGGCGAGCTGGCGTGCAGCAGTTGCCACGATCCGGCGCGCGGCTTTCAGGACGGCCGGCCGTTCACGCGCAATCACCGCAATGCACCGGCCCTGTTCGACCTCGCGTTCGCGCGCTGGTACGGATGGGACGGCGCGCAGGACTCCTTGTGGGCCGCGACACTCAAGCCGCTGACGGCGCCCGACGAACTGGCCGCGACGCCGCAACAGGTGCTGCGGCTGCTGCGTACCGAACCCGGGCTGCACGCGCGATACCGGCAGGTGTTCGGTGCGCCGTCCGATACGCAGCGCGTGCTGGTGAACATCGCCAAGGCGCTGGCCGCCTACCAGGCCACGCTGGTGTCCCCCCGCACGCCGTTCGACGATTTTCGGGACGCGCTGGAGCGGGGTGACAGCGCCGCGGCCGGCCGGTATCCGCCGTCGGCACGACGCGGGCTGGAACTCTTCGTCGGCGAGGCGCGTTGCTGGTTCTGCCACAGCGGACCGGCGTTCACGAACGGCGAGTTTGCCGATATCGGCCGACCGTTCTTCACCAGCCAGGGCGCCGATCCCGGGCGCTGGGGAGGCCTGAAGCAACTGCTGGCGTCGCCGTACAACCGGCTCGGCCCCCATAACGATGCCGGAGCCGACGATCCGCAGGCGGTGGCGACACGGCATGTCACGATGGAGCCGCGCCATTTCGGCGAGTTCAAGGTGCCGGGGCTGCGTGGCCTGCGTGCCACGGCGCCGTATTTTCACGACGGCAGCGCCGCCACGCTGGACGATGTCGTGGACCACTACGCCGACCTGGACGAGACGCGACTGCATGCGGATGGCGAGCGCATCCTGCGTGCGCTGCGGCTCACGCCCGAGCAACGGCGGGATCTGGTTGCCTTTCTCGCGACGCTCAGTGCCCGATGACGGGGCGCCCGCGGGCGGTGAGCCTGCGGTGCCGGTCAACCGCGCATCACCGCAGCGGACGCGGCGCAAACCTGCAAGGCTGCGTGCCACGACATGGTCTGTCCGTCGGCGCGCGCGCCTGGACGGTGATTGCGCCGTTGTCGTCGATGTTCGTGCTTCCAGCCGATTTCGTGCCGTAGCGGCGGGTATGACAGCGGGTGTCAGTGCCCTTGCAATGCGTCGATCAACGGGCAGTTCACGTTGCCACGGGCGCGGCTGCATCGACGCACCAGTTGCGCCAACACCGCTTCCATGCGCAGCAGATCGGCTTGTCTTGCACGCACCTCGGTCAGCTTGGCCTGCGCCATTACGCGAGCGGCGTCGCAATCCGCACCGTCGTCGAGCCGCAACAATTCGCCGATCTCGTCCAGGCTGAAGCCCAGGCGTTGGGCCGACTTGATGAAACGCACGCGCGCAAGATCGTTCCCCGCATAACGGCGGATGCCGCCGGGTGCGCGAGGCGGCTCCGGCATCAGGCCCTTGCGCTGGTAGAAGCGGATCGTCTCGAGATGGACCTTGGCTTCGCGGGCCAGCGAACCGATGGTCATGCTGCCGTCCGTATCGACGTCGTGGTCTTTCATGGCGCTTGACTCCGTACAAGGGTACGGACCTAAGCTTCCCCCATGTCAATGCAAAAGTCCAGCCAGGGCACCGATGCGAAAGGCCGCGTCGCGTTGTTGACCGGCGGCATTGCCGCCATCCTGGCGTCCACCTGTTGCGCGGGACCGCTGGTCCTGCTCATGCTGGGATTCTCCGGCGCCTGGATCGGCAAGCTCACGGTACTCGCGCCGTACCAGCCCCTGTTCCTGGCGGCGGCGGCCGTCGCGTTGTTTTTTGCCTGGCGCGCGATATGGCGGCCGGCCGCGCAATGCGATGCCGATGCGGTCTGCGCGCAACCGCGGGTCGGCCAGGCCTACCGCTGGTTATTCGGCGTGGTGGTCTTGCTGGTCTTGCTGGCGCTGGTCTTTCCGCTCATCGCGCCCTGGTTGTATTGAATGGAGATCGCCATGAAAAAGCTGCTGATCCTGATTGCCGCGAGTTTCGGCACGGTGTGGGCCTGGGCCGCGCCGGCCACGGTGACCTTGTCGGTTCCGACCATGGACTGCCCGGTCTGTCCGATCACCGTCAAGAAGGCGCTGGTCGGTGTGCCCGGCGTAGCCAAGGCCAGCGTCGATTTCGACCGGCGCCTGGCGACGGTCCACTACGACGACAGCCGCACGAATGTCGGTGCGCTGATGCAGGCGACGGCGAACGCGGGTTACCCGTCGACACGCGCCAAGGCCGATCGCCCATGACGCAGCTGCAACTGCGCTCGACGCTGACGTGCCCGCAATGCGGCCACCGCCGCGACGAAACCATGCCGACCGACTATTGCCAGTGGTTCTACGAATGCACGCACTGCCACGCGGTGTTGCGGCCGGCCGCGGGCGACTGCTGCGTGTTCTGTTCCTACGGCACCGTGCCATGCCCGCCGAGGCAGGCCGGGGGAGCGGGCGTCGATTGTTGTCGTTGACACACCGACCGGTCGGGTGGACGGGGTGTGACGGACATCGGCAGTGGTCCGGTTTGATGCTGGCCGTTCTGCCGGCATGACCCGGCTGGCTTAGGTCGAGTGCCTGCCGGAACCGACGGCCGCCCGCAACGGCACGACGCATCGTGGCGGGCACTTGCGAATGGTCTCGGCCGGCAGCATGAATCGGGCGACGCTAGCGATCGGAATCACGAATGCTTTGTGCGTTGATCTGGTCGTGGCGTTGCCGAATCGATGGTGGCCAGCGGGACTTGATCCAGGACAGCACGGCGATGATTTCCGCGTCGTTCAGGACACCGTCGAATGCCGGCATGGTGGTGCGGTATTCCGGCATGTCCAGCGTCCGGGCGATGCCGAACTTGGTGAGGCGAAACAGCAGTTCATCGGGATGGTGCCAGGTATGCCCGCTGGCATCATGGGGCGGTGCCGGGAGCAGGCCCTGTGCATTGCGCGACTGCCAATTGGCCTGGCCTTCGAGCTGCACCCCGTGACACGATGCGCAGTGCCGTGCATATACCTGCTCGCCGAGGGCGCGCACTTCGGCATCGTCAGGGCGCAGCGCGTATGCCGCGTGCTCGACGCCGGGTTTGCCCAGCAGCACGTAGGCCCCGACGGCCAGGGCCGCGAGTGCAAGGACTCCCAGTATTGTCCGCATGACGCCCGCCATCACGTCGGAAGGATGAAACCACGCGACGCGCCTTCGCCGCAACGGGCGCATCGTCTGGACTGTCGCGGCAGGCGGCAACCGGAATCCGGATGCGGCCACACCGGATGCAGGCCAATCGGTCGCAGGCCTGCGTGAACGGCAGGGCCCATGCCTGACGCACGAAGGCCGGCTGTCGGTGGAGTGCCCATGCGGCCGTGTGTCATTTGCCGACTGGCTCCAGTGTCAGCACGGTCATCGCGCCATTGGCGTTCTCCACGGTGAACTGCACCTTGTCGCCAACCTTCACCTTGGCCAGCAAGGTCGGGTCCTTGACCTGGAACACCATGGTCATCGGCGGCATGTCCAGACTCTTGATCTCGCCGTGCTTGAGTGTGATCTTCTTGGCGCCGAGGTCGATCTTGCGCACTTCGCCGTCGGCCAGTGGCGCGGTGGCCATGGCGGCGGAGGTGAAGCACAGTGCGAGTGCGGCGAGCAGGTGGGTGGTTTTCATGATGGTTCCTTGAAACGTTGATGGTGATGACGTGCTGATCGACCCGCCAGCAGGAATTGACCGGGTCGTTGCTTCAATGTCTATCTGGCGGCGACCGTGATTTTTCCGACCATGCCGGCCTGGTAGTGGCCGGCAATCAGGCATGCGAAGTCGAACGTGCCGGCCTTGTTGAAGGTCCAGACGATGGTGCCGGTCTTGCCGGGGGCGACGTGCGCCATGTAGGGCTCGTCGTGTTCCATGTTCGGGAACTTCATCATCAGCGCGGCGTGTTCGTCCAGGTCCTTCTTGGTGCCGATGACGAATTCGTGCATGACCTTGCCGTCGTTCCTGAGCACGAACTTCAGTGTGTCGCCCTGCCTGACCTCGATCAACGAAGGCGAGAAACGCATCGTGTCGGTCATCGACACGGTGATGGTGCGTTTCGCCGCCTTGGCGTCGCCGGCCACGCCCCAGGGCTTTTGCTCCTTCACGACGGGCGTGTCCTTGCCGGCATGGGTCGCCTCGCCGTGGGCTTGTGCCAGGGCACTGGTGGCGGCGATGGTCACGGCGAGCAGGGTCTTGGTGAACGTGCGCATGGTTGTCCTTTGGGTTGGTTGAAGGGTGATGGCGAACGGGTTGTTTCGGTGTCTCATGTCTTCGTGCGATGGCGTGCGACGTCAATGGCCGCGGTGCGAACCGGCACCGGGCTTGCGAACGGTCACCGTGGTGGTTGCTGCCGCGGCAGCCGGTGGGTTGTGCAGACCCGGCACCGTGCCACCGGCCGCGGCCGTCTCCGACTGGAAACGTGCCGGTTCCGGCAGGTTGCCGGTCCACTCGAACGACTGCGTGCCGGCCGGCTGCTGGTACCAGCCCGGGTCGCTGTAGTCGCCGGGCTTCTGGTCTTTGCGCACCTTGACCATGCTGAACATGCCGCCCATCTCGATCGGCCCGTACGGGCCGGTGCCGGTCATCATCGGCAGCGTCTGGTCGGGCAGCGGCATCTCCATCTCGCCCATGTCGGCCATGCCGCGTTCCCCCATCACCATGTAGTCGGGCACCAGCTTCTGGATCTTGGCGACCAGGCCGCGGTGGTCGACACCGATCATGTTGGGCACGTCGTGGCCCATCGGGTTCATCGTGTGGTGGCTCTTGTGGCAATGGAAGGCCCAGTCGCCTTCCTCGTCGGCCAGGAAGTCGATCTGGCGCATCTGTCCCACCGCGATGTCGGTCGTGACCTCGGGCCAGCGCGAGCCGACCGGTGTCGGCCCGCCATCGGTGCCGCTGACGACGAACTCGTGGCCGTGCAAGTGGATCGGGTGGTTCGTCATCGTCAGGTTGCCGATGCGGATGCGCACCTGGTCGCCCTGGCGCACGTTGAGCGAGTCGATGCCGGGGAAGGCGCGGCTGTTCCAGGTCCACAGGTTGAAGTCCGTCATCGTATTGGGCATCGGTGTCGTGCTGCCCGGGTCGATGTCGTAGGCGTTGAGCAGGAAGCAGAAGTCGCGCTGCACCTCCTGGATCAGCGGGTGCTTGTCCTTCGGGTGCGTGACCCAGAAACCCATCATGCCCATCGCCATCTGCGTCATCTCGTCCGCATGCGGGTGGTACATGAAGGTGCCGGGCCGGCGTGCGACGAACTCGTAGACGAAGGTCTTGCCGACCGGCACCGCCTTCTGGTTCAGGCCGCCGACACCGTCCATGCCGTTGGGCAGGCGCTGGCCGTGCCAGTGGATGGTCGTGTGTTCGGGCAGCTTGTTGGTCAGGAAGATGCGCACCCGGTCGCCTTCGACGACCTCGATCGTCGGCCCCGGGCTCTGGCCGTTGTAGCCCCACAAGGTGGCGTTCATGCCCGGTGCGATCTCGCGCACCACGGGTTCTGCCACCAGGTGGAATTCCTTCACGTTCTGGTTCATGCGCCAGGGCAAGGTCCAGCCGTTGAGGGTCACGACCGGGTTGTAAGGCCGCCCGGAATTCGGGACCAGCGGCGGGGCGGTGTCGGGTTTGCCCATCATGACGGGCTCGGGCAGGGCGGCCATGGCCACGCGGCTGACCGATGCGGCAG
>JBFIDI010000277.1:0-7737 GCA_041581405.1 Burkholderiaceae bacterium | reverse complement strand
CCCCATGTGACCGAATGGGACCAGGCCGGCCAGTTTCCGCGTGCCTTGTATGCGCGCGCCGCGCAACTCGGCCTGCTGGGCCTGGGTTACCCCGAGGACCTGGGCGGCACGCCCGCCTCCCAGCGCATGCGCAATGCGATGTCGCTGGCAATGGCGCGCCATGGCGCCAGCGGCGGGGTGTTTGCCGGCCTGTTCTCGCACAACATCGGCCTGCCACCGGTGTTGCGCCACGGGTCGGACGCCTTGCAGCGCGAGATCGTGCCGCCGGTGCTGCGCGGCGAGAAGATCGCCGCACTGGCCATCACCGAGCCGGCAGGGGGCTCCGACGTGGCGGCCATCCGCACCACGGCCCGGCTCGATGGCGACCACTACGTGATCAACGGCGAAAAGACCTTCATCACCTCGGGCCTGCGGGCCGACTACCTGACCGTGGCGGTGCGCACCAGCGATGGCAATTCGGCCTTCGACGAGCTCGACGATGCACCCGCGCGCGGGGCGCGCGGCATCTCGCTCGTCGTCGTGCCCGGTGACAGCAAGGGCTTGACGCGCTCGGCGCTGGACAAGATGGGCTGGCGCTGTTCGGACACGGCGCAGCTGCAGTTCGACAACGTGCGCGTGCCGGCGCGTTACCGCATCGGCGCGGCGGGCGAGGGCTTCCGGATGATCATGGGCAACTTCAACGGCGAGCGGCTCGGCATGTCGGTGGCCGCGCTCGGATTCGCCCAGGCCTGTTACGACGAGGCGCTGGACTGGGCGCGCCAGCGCAAGACCTTCGGCCAGGCCCTGGTCGAGCACCAGGTGATCCGCCACAAGCTGGTCGACATGCAGATGCGCATCAGCTCGACCCAGGCCTGGGTCGACGCCGTCTCGGCCCGGATGGATGCCGGCGACGAACGCGCCGGCGGCGAAACCACGGCGCGCTGGGTGGCCCAGGTCTGCATGCTGAAGAACCATGCGACGCAGGCGATGCAGTTCTGCGCCGACCAGGCGGTGCAGATCCTCGGCGGCATGGGTTACATGCAGGGCACGCGCAGCGAACGCATCTACCGCGAGGTCAAGGTGATGATGATCGGCGGCGGCGCCGAGGAGATCATGAAGGACCTGGCCGCACGCCAGCTCGGCCTGTGAGCGGCGCACACGAAAAGCCGCCCGTGGTGTTCGAGCCGGAGTTCGTCACGGGGCTGAGGAAGATCTTCGAGGAGATGATCGTCTTCAACCAGACGCTGGGTCTGAAGATCCGCACCCTGGAGCCGGAGCAGGTGACCGGGCGCATCACGATGCGCCCGGAGCTCATCGGCCACTACAGCTACAACCGGGTGCACGGCGGCGTCATCAGCGCAGGCCTGGACGCGATGGGCGGCCTGGCCGTGATGGCCGCCATCGGTGCGCGGCACATGGACGAGCCGCCCGAGCAGCGGCTGCATCGATTCGCCAAGCTCGGCACCATCGACCTGCGCGTGGATTACCTGCGCCCGGGTGTCGGCGACTATTTCGACCTGCACGCCACCGTCATGCGGCTGGGCTCGCGCGTGGCGTCCACGCGCATGGAGTTCCGGGGCGCGGACGGGAAGTTGCTGTCGACGGGGTCGGGCGTGTACATCATGGCCTGACCGGCCCCGTGCGTCAGGCGGCGGCTTGCGACCGGCGACGGCGAGCCGAGGCGCCGAGTGCGACCATGCCCAGCGCGATCAGGGCGAGGCTGCCGGGTTCCGGCACCTGGGCGCCGGCGGCTGCGAGCGCGGTGTTGTCGATCGCGAGGTTGTCGATGTTGTTGTAGGTGAACCAGCCGTAGCGGTTGCCGCCCACGATGGTGGCGATGTCGTCGGCGGCATTGGTGCGGGTCACCGAATACAGCAGGTTGCCGCCGTCGTCGAGCAGGTTCATGTCGACGGCGAGTACACCACCGTCGTTGCGGAACATCTGTTGCAGCGTGTACCAGCCTGCCGATGCCAAGGTGTGATAGTTGCCGCCGTTCTCGTTGGTGAGCTTGAAGGAGTTGAAGGTGAAGTCCGTGTTGTTCGACGCATTGACCAGCAGGGCTCCGCCGACGACGCCGACGTGGAAGATGAAGTCACGCAGGTGCCCCCCGGCCTGGTTGCTGGCGGCCACCGAATAGTCGAACCCCTGGCCATCGCTCCATGTCGGGTCGAGGTAGACATCCAGCGAGGTGGTGAAACCGGAGCCGAAGTCGCTGCTGTAGCCGCCGAATCGGGTGAAGGGGCCGGAACCCACGGACAAGGTGGCGTGGGCGGCGCCGTCGCTCGAGGCGATACCGTTGGTGCCCGACGTCGCGCGGGTGATGGTCGCGCCACTGAAGTTCTGCCAGTTGTCGGGCATGTTCGCGACCCAGGCCGGATCTTCGAAGCCTTCCGAATGCGCGACGACGGCGTGGCCGTAGCCGGCAACCGCCAGCAAGGCGGTGGCAAAACCCAATTTGAATGCGATGGTCATTCCCGGTCTCCTGAAGTGGTTGAAAGTCCTTGGCTTCCCCGCATGGCGGCGAGGCAAGCCGGTGGTGTTCGTCGTGGCGCCCTGCCGGTTCGATGCACGGGACAAGAGGCTCGGACTTGTATGCAAGGCAAGAGCCATGCCACACTAGATCAAAGTTGAGCTAACTAGCTGTTTTGATTGGACAAAATATTCTTGTCGCGCGATGCGGCGGATCGCCGGGCCTGTTTGTGTTACCGCTTGTAAGGCATGCTGACACTCCCGACGCCCCGAGAATCGCCCCCAGCAGCGGCTGCACCGCTTCGCAAGGCTCGGCGCCGGCGGCCCCGCGCCGGGTAGGGCCTGCCCCCGCGGGTCGTCGAAGACGTCGATCCGCGCGACCCCGCCCGATGCGCCCGGGCGAAAAAAATGGCCCGCGCTTGCGGGCCATTGCGTGTTGATCGACGCCGCGATTACCGGGCCTGCTTGCGCCGACGCGAAACCGCCAGGCCGGCCAGCGCCACGCCGATCAGCGCCAGCGAAGCGGGCTCCGGCACCACGGCCGCGCCACCCTGGCCGACGATGATCTGGATGTCGGTCCGCGCCACCTGGCCGCTCGCGTCGGATGCCGAGAGGAAGAAGTTGTAGGTGCCGTCGACCGCCGGGTCGATCGGGAAGAACCAGCTCGGCTTCCAGGAGTTCTGCGCAACGCTGTTGGCGGCGAGCAAGGCGACGTACGCAGCTTCGGCTGCGGCCCCGCCGGTGTCGCAGTTGGCGATCCTGACGTCGTTCGCGGCGGTGGTTGTGTTGGTGCCCATCGAGTGGTCGTAGCAGATGCGGTTGCCCTTGGTCGGGTCGCCGCCGTTGATCAGGTCGAACACCATGTAGTTCGTGCCCTGGCTGGCATCGGTGTCGATGCCCAGCATGTAGGTGTAGGCATCCAGCGTCGGGCCGAGTGCGGCGCCGCTGACGTTGGAGTTGATCGACCACTCGAAGCTCCAGACGGCGGTCGTTGCGTTGGGGCCGCCGGTGACGAAATCGTAGGTGCCGTCGCCGTTGCTGTTCCAGATGTTCTTGGGCAGGTTGTCGGCCGGGTCGTGCCGCAACTTGCCGCGCAGCCCCAGTTCCACGCCATTGGCGGTGTCGGTGGTGAATCCACCGTTGAGGTTGCCGGAGCCGAATATGACGCCGGGCGTCACGTCCTGATCAAACAAGTCGGCATGGGCGCCAAACGATGCGACTGCCACGGCGGCGGCGACAAGCGAAGTACGAATCATGGAATTCCCCAGATGGTGTTTTTCAAGTTGTTGCAAGATATTGCGCGATTGCGCCTTGACGGCGAAGCATTCCGGAGGCGCTTTTCTCACGATGCAAGGAATCGGTCGAACGGCCGGAGCCAAAATACTTGCATACAACAGCAATAGTCGTGCCGCATTTGATCGAGGAACTGCCAACTACTTGTTCTTGAACGGAAAATCTTTTGTCTCGCAACGAGAGATGTGCCGGAGCGCAGCATATGCAACCGCAGGTGTAAGACGAATCGACACCCGGGGACACAAAAAAAAGCCGCCCGAAGGCGGCTCGTGTCGTGCGCGGGACCTGCGCCCGATCAGTTGAAATACTCCGACACCACCTTCCACTTGCCGTCGGTGATCTGCGACAGCCGCGAGGCGTCGCTGCCCAGGCGCTTGGTCGGCGAGAACGTCATCTTGGCGGCGCCGAACATGTCCGGTTCGATCACCATCGTGTCCATCACCTTGATGAAGCTGTCGGTGCTCAGGTTGGCGCCAGCCTTGCCGGCCACCTTGCCGAAGATATCGATGATGGAATAGCCGTAGACCGAGAACACCGTGGGCTCTTCGTTGAACTTGGTCATGTACTTGTTGGCCCAGAAACGCACCGGCTGCGAGGCTGCGTCGAGGTAGGGGTTGGCCACCGTGTGCGTGGCGTACAGGCCGTTCATCGCCGGGCCGCCGAGCTTGTGGATCAGGTCGGTATAAGCCGCGCTCGAACCCAGGAACATCGGGTTGTAGCCGAGCTTGCGCGCAGTGCCGATGGCGCCGATGGTCTCGCGGATGATGGTGCCCAGCACGATCATGTCGCAACCGGACGCCTGCATCTTCTGCACCTGCGACGAGAAGTCGGTGGCGCCGCGCTTGTAGGTGGTCTCTTCGGTGAACTTCATGTTGATCGTCTTGAGGCCGTCCTCGGCGCCGCGCTTGACCTCCAGGCCGAATTCGTCGTCCTGGTACATCGTGCACACCTTCTTGGCGCCTTTCTCCTGTGCCAGCTTGGGCGCGGCCTTGCGCATCTGGTCATAGTAGGTGGCGGCGAACGAGTACTTGAGCTTGTGGAAGGGCTCGTACATCTCGCGCGCGGCCGTGACCGGGAAGAAGTTGATGACGTTCTTCTCGAACTGGATCGGCATTGCCGCCATGTTCTGCGCCGTGCCGATATGGCCGACCATCATGAAGATCTTGTCCTGGTTGACCAGCTTCTGGGCCGCCAGCACGGCCTTCTTCGGGTCGTAGGCGGAGTCTTCGACGATCAGCTTGAGCTTGCGGCCGTTGATGCCGCCCTGCTCGTTGATCTCGTCCACGCGCAGCATCATGCCCAGGCGGACCTGCTTGCCGAAGCCGGCGATCGGACCGGAGAGGTCCTGGATCGAGCCCAGCACGATCTCGTCCTTCGAGACGCCCTGGGACTGGGCATGCGCCCCGAAAGCGGCCAGCGCAAGCGCGGCCATGATGGCAGTTGACTTGAGTTTCATGGTGTGTCTCCTTCGTGGTTAACGGTACATCGCTTCGATCTGCGATTCATACTTCTTCTCCACCAACTTGCGTTTGAGCTTCATGGTGGGGGTGAGTTCCTCGTCCTCGGCGCTGAGCTGGGTGTCGAGCAGGAAGAACTTCTTGATCTGTTCGACGCGCGCGAACTTCGTGTTGACGCGGTCGATCTCGGCCTGGATCAGGGCCTGCACCTCCTGCGAGCGGGTCAGGCTGGCGTAGTTGGAGAACGGCACGTCGTGGTCCTGCGCGTATTTCTCGACGTTCTCCTGGTCGATCATGATGATGACGACGAGATACGGCCGCTTGTCGCCGATCACCACGGCGTCGGTGATGTAGGGCGAGAACTTCAGGTCGTTCTCCAGTTCGCTGGGTGTGACGTTCTTGCCGCCGGCCGTGATGATGATGTCCTTCATCCGGTCGGTGATCGTGAAGTAGCCGTCCTCGTCGACCGTGCCCACGTCGCCGGTGTGCATCCAGCCATCGGGCTCGATGGTCTCGGCGGTCTTGTCCGGCAGGTTCAGGTAGCCGGCAAACACATTCTTGCCGCGCACCAGGATCTCGCCGGTGGCAGGGTCGAGCTTCATCTCGTTGAAGGCCGCCGCCGGCCCGATGCTGCCCGGCTTGATACGGTGCGCCGGCACGCCGCTGGAGCCGCCGCAGGTCTCGGTCATGCCCCAGACCTCGAGCATCGGCACGCCCAGCGCCAGGTACCACTTGATCAGCTCGGGCGAGATCGGCGCCGCGCCGGTGAAGAGTACACGCGAGCGGTGGATGCCGATCATCTTGCGCACGTTGTCCAGTGCGAGCCAGCCGGCCACCCGGTACTGGATCTTGAGCCAGGCGCCCACGGGCTGCTGCGCCAGCACCTTGTCGGCGATGCGCGTGCCCACGGCGATGCCCCAGGCATAGACCATCTGCTGCAGCCGGCTCGCCTCCTTGAGCCCGATCAGCACGCCGGAGTAGAACTTCTCCCAGACCCGGGGCACGGCGACGAACACCGTGGGCGCGATCTCGCGCACGTTCTCGGGAATCGTCTCCGGGTTCTCGACGAAGTTGAGCTTGGCGCCGGTGTACAAGGCGTGGTATTCGCCGCCCATGCGCTCCGCGATATGGCACAGCGGCAGGAAACACATGCGTTCGTCGGTCTCGTCCTGTTGCACCAGCGAGCTGTAGCCGCGCATGGTGTAGACCAGACCGCTGTGCAGGTGCATCGCGCCCTTGGACTTGCCGGTCGTGCCCGAGGTGTAGACCAGGATGGCCAGGTCGTCGGGCTTGACGGCCTTGGAGCGTCGCATCAACTCGTCCGGATGGCGGGTGTTGTACTGGCGGCCGAGTTCGCGCAGCGCATCCAGGCTGATCACGCCGGGGTCGTCGAGCTTGCGCAGGCCCTCCATGTCGAACACGACGATCTTGCGCAGCAGCGGCAGCTGCGCGCGTACTTCCAGGGCCTTGTCGAGCTGCTCGTCGTCCTCGACGAACAACACCGTGGTGCGCGAGTCCTCGCACAGGTATTGCACCTGGCTCGGCGCGTCGGTCGGATAGATGCCGTTGGACACGCCACCGGCGCACAGGATGGCCAGGTCGGCCAGCACCCATTCGATCACCGTGTTGGACAGGATGGCGGCGGTCTCGCGTGGCTGCAGGCCGAGCGCCATCAGGCCACCGGCGATCTCGCGCACCGCCGTGGCGGTCTCGCTCCAGCTCCAGCTGCGCCAGATGCCCAGGTGCTTCTGGCGCATCCAGACGGTGTCGCCGCGCTTGTGCACCGCGTTCCAGAACACCTGCGGAATCGTCTCGCCCTGCAGCACGATCTCGGTGCTCGGCTGGATATGGCTCAGGTCCCACAATTGATTCATATGGCCCCCACGCTCGGCACTTCGTGTCCTTCGCTGCCCCCCGAGGGGGCCTTCGCGCCTTGGGGCGGCCCGGCGGCGCTCACTCGTTCCTTTGTCACGGCCATCATCTCCAGTTCTTCTTCTTCTTCCAGCGCCGCTCGTCGCGTTGGCCTTCTTCCTTCATGCCGAGGTAGAACTCCTTGATGTCCTCCTTCTCGCGCAGCCGGGCACAGGTGTCTTCCATCACGATGCGGCCGTTCTCCAGCACGTAGCCGTAGTCCGAGGCGTTGAGCGCCATGTTGGCGTTCTGCTCCACCAGCAAGATGGTGGTGCCGCGTTCGCGGTTGATGCGCACGACGATCTCGAAGATCTCCTTGGTCAGCTTGGGCGAGAGGCCCAGGCTGGGTTCGTCGAGCAGCATCAGGTCGGGGTTGGCCATCAGCGCGCGCGAGATCGACAACATCTGCTGCTGCCCGCCCGACAGCAGGCCGGCGTCCTGGCCGGCGCGTTCCTTCAGGATGGGGAAATAGCCGTAGACCGATTCCATGTCGCGCGCCACGCCGTCGGAGTCGTCGCGGGTGTAGGCGCCCATCAGCAGGTTGTCGCGCACGCTCAGCAGCGGGAACACCTCGCGGCCCTCGGGCACGTGCGACAGGCCTTGCTGCACGATGTAGGCCGGGTCCTTG
>JBFIDI010000276.1:0-7747 GCA_041581405.1 Burkholderiaceae bacterium | reverse complement strand
GCCGGGCGTGGCGGCCTTGAAGTTGCGGCTGCTGGTGGGGTCCTTGCGGCGCGGACGCTTGGGCGCGGCTTCGCCGCGGGCGGCGGCTTCGGCGCAGGCCTTCTCGTAGTCGGCGCGCTCCTGCACCTGGGCCTGGTCACGTTGGGCCAGCAAGGTGTGCAGCACCGGCAGCAGGAATGCCGCCGTCTTGCCGCTGCCGGTCTGGCTGGACACCATCAGGTCGGTGAAGCGCGCGCCGCCGGCCGTGTCGGACAGGTCCTGCATGGCCATGGGAATGCACTTTTCCTGCACCACCGTGGGCTGGGTGAAGCCCAGGTCGCGCACGGCTTGCAGCAGTTCGGGCGCCAGCGCCATCTTCTCGAAACCGTTGGGCTCCTGGGGCTGCTCGCCCGCGGCAGCCACGGTGTCGTCAGCCAGCACGTCCGAAGGTTCGGAAAACTCTGCCTTCGGCAGATCTGCCGAGGTGTTCACGGTGGTATGGGAAAGGTCCTGGTCGGGCAAAGGCGCGCCGACCACATCAAATGCGTCGTTCATGTCGATAGAGTCTCAAACGAGCGCGCCGCACGAGGTGCGACGGTTTCGTCAATGGTCAAAAAAACATCAACCATCAAACGAAGCTCAGTGCCAACGCGGGTGGCCGCAACCGGATGGTTGCACTCTAGAGGGGCTCTTCAGTCGAGCCCGGTGTGTGAGGGGAGATGCACAAAACACCACCTGTTGGTGGCGAAGCTTGCGATTATGGCACGGGTTCGGGTTTCTACCTAATCTAATCGGTCATGCGCAGGAAGGTGTCGCGGTAATAGACCAGTTCGTCGATCGACTCATGCACATCGGCCAGGGCGGTATGGCTTTGCTGCTTCTTGAACGCACTGTGCAACTGGGGGCGCCAGCGCTTGGCCAGTTCCTTGAGCGTGCTCACGTCGATGTTGCGGTAGTGGAAAAACGCCTCCAGCCGCGGCATGTAGTTGACCAGGAAGCGCCGGTCCTGGCTGATCGTGTTGCCGCACAGCGGCGACGTGTTCCTGGGCAGGTAACGGGCCAGGAAATCGAGGATCTGCTGCTCGGCCTGTGCCTCGGTCAGGATCGAGGCGCGCACCTTGTCGATCAGGCCGCTCCTGCCGTGCGTGCCCTTGTTCCAGGCGTCCATCTGGTCGAGCAATACGTCGCTCTGGTGGATCACCAGCACCGGGCCCTCGATACGCGGCTCCAGGTTCGGACCGGTGACGATCACCGCGATCTCGAGCAGCCGCTCCTTGTCCGGATCCAGTCCCGACATTTCACAATCGATCCAGACCAGGTTCTGGTCCGATTTCTCCAGCAGCACAGCGTTTTCGTCCATGGCGGCGATTGTCGCCCAATCGCGTCGGGGTCTTGCGAATGGACCTAAACTCCGCGCATGCGCCCTTCCCCCCTGCCCCGCCGTGCCTGAGACCTGGACCCCCGAGACGGTGCTGACCGTCGCCTTCATCGCCGCGCTGGTCGGCGGCCTGCTGCTGAAGTTCTGGCTGGCCTCGCGCCAGATCCGGCATGTCGCCCGATTCCGCGACACCGTCCCCGACCGCTTCAGCGAGCAGGTGACGCTGGCCGCGCACCAGCGGGCGGCCGACTACACCATCGCCAAGACGCGGTTCGGACTGCTCGAACTCGCGCTGGCGGCCGCGCTGCTGCTGGGCTGGACCTTGCTCGGCGGGCTTCATGCGCTCAACACGGCGCTGATGCAGCTGCTCGGCCCGGGCATGGCGCAGCAACTGGCGCTGCTGACGGCTTTTGCCGTGATCGGCGGACTGCTCGAGTTGCCGTTCGGCCTGTACCAGACCTTCGGCATCGAGGCGCGTTTCGGCTTCAACAAGATGACGCCGCGCCTGTGGCTAGCCGACCTGTTCAAGTCGACCTTGATCGGCGCGGCGATCGGATTGCCGATCGCGGCCTTGATCTTGTGGCTGATGGGCGCGGCCGGCAGCCTGTGGTGGTTGTGGGCATGGGGCGTCTGGATGGGCTTCAACCTGCTGCTGCTGATGGTGTACCCGACCTTCATCGCGCCCTTGTTCAACAAGTTCCAGCCGCTGGACGACGAGACCCTCAAGGCCCGCGTCACCGCGCTGATGCAACGCTGCGGGTTCGCCGCCAAGGGCCTGTTCGTCATGGACGGCAGCCGGCGCAGCGCCCATGCGAACGCCTATTTCACCGGCTTCGGCGCGGCCAAGCGTGTCGTGTTCTACGACACGCTGCTGTCCAAGCTTGCGCCGGCCGAGGTCGACGCGGTGCTGGCCCATGAACTCGGGCATTTCAAGCACCGTCACATCATCAAGCGCATCGTGGCCATGTTTGCCCTGAGCCTGGCCGGATTCGCGCTGCTGGGTTGGTTGTCGGGCCAGGCATGGTTCTACACCGCACTGGGCGTGCGTCCGAACCTGATCGACGGCGCGGCCAACGATGCACTCGCCCTGCTGTTGTTCATGCTGGCGATTCCGGTGTTCAGCCAGTTCGTGACGCCGCTGTTCGCGCAGGTCTCGCGCAAGCACGAGTTCGAGGCCGACGCGTACGCGGTCGCGCAGACCAGCGGCGCCGACCTGTCGACGGCCCTGCTCAAGCTCTACGAGGACAACGCCTCGACCTTGACGCCGGATCCGGTCTACGTCCGGTTCTATTATTCCCACCCCCCTGCCGTCGAACGCCTGGCGCGCATGGCGGCCTGAGCCCGGAGTTCCCGATGACAAGCATGATGAAGAAGACAGACTGGTCGGCGGTGCAGCGGCGCGCACTCGGCGCCGCCGAAGTCGTCAGCCAGCTGGCCAAGCTCGAGGGCTGGACGCTGCATGGCGAAGGGCCGGACGTGGCGATCGAGAAGACCTACCGGTTCGCCAACTACTACGAGACGATGGCCTTCGTCAACGCGCTGGCCTTCGCGGCCCATGTGTCGGACCACCATCCGGAACTGAACGTCAGCTACAACCGCTGTGTCGTGCGCTTCAATACCCACGACGTGGGCGGCATCTCGGCCACCGACTTCAGCTGCGCCGCCGCCGCGGACGCCTTGTTGTCATGACCGTCGCCGGCAAGGTGCGCGCTTGACGGCTGGCGCCGCGCTCCACCAGGGGCTGATCGTCGCCAACTACGGGCGGCACTTCCTGGTCGAGACTCCATCGGGCGAGCGCCTGATCTGCCATTCGCGGGGCAAGAAGAGCCAGGGCGTGGTGGGCGACCGGGTGTGGTGGCAGCAGTCCCGCGACGAAGGCACGATCGAGAAGATCGAGACACGGCGCAACCTGTTCTATCGCCGCGACGAGATTCGCACCAAGTCGTTCGCGGCCAACCTCGACCAGGTGCTGATCCTGATCGCAGCCGAACCCGCATTCTCGAACCAGCAACTCTCGCGCGCCCTGATCGCCGCCGAAGCCGAGGGCATCGCACCGCTGGTGGTGCTGAACAAGCGGGACCTGGCCGCGCCGTTTGCGCGCGCCTGGCAATGGCTGGCGCCGTACCGGGCCATGGGATACCCGATCGTGCCCATGGCCTTGAATCCGGTCTCGCCGCAGGACCTGCAGACGCTGCAGGAACATCTGCGCGGCAAGACCACGCTGGTGCTGGGTCCATCGGGCGCCGGCAAGAGCACGCTGATCAACCGGCTGATCCCGAACGCGGACGTGTTGACGGGCGAGTTGTCGCAATCGCTGCGTGCCGGCAAGCACACGACGACCAGCACGACCTGGTACTGGATCGACGCCGACAAGACCAGTGCACTGATCGACTCGCCCGGTTTCCAGGAGTTCGGCCTGCACCACATCGACCCGATGCGGCTCGCACGGTACATGCCCGACCTGGCCGCCCATGCCGACCACTGCCGCTTCTACAACTGCACCCACCTGCACGAGCCCGGTTGCGCCGTCATCGCGGCCAGCGAGAACCCCGACGGCGATGCGGCCATCAGCCCGGAGCGTTATCGGATCTATCGCGAACTGTTTGCCGAGTTGTCCCAAACGCGGTATTGAGCGGCGCGCAGCGGGTGCACGCCGCGGCGGCGCTTGTCAACCGAGCAGCCGCGCCAGGCTCAGCAAGGCCAGCAGCACCATCCACATGACGACGGTACGCCAGACCAGGCCGACGACGACGCGCAGGTGGCCGATCTCGGCTTCGCTGCCGATCGCGCTCGTGAACGGCTGCGCCGTCCCTCCCGCATCGGGCTGCATCGATCCCGCCTGCGCCGGTGTCTGCGCAGCAGCGCCCAGCCGGATGTTGATGGCGCCCGCGGTCGATGCCAGGATGACGCCGTCGTTGGTCACCGGCCCCTGGCGCTCGTAGTTGCGCCAGCTGTCGATGGCATCCTCGAAGCTGCCGACCACGGCGAAACCCACCGCCGTCACCCGTGCAGGCAACCAGTCCATCCAGGACCAGGTGAGTTGTGCGACGTCCTGCAGCGCCGCGCTGACGGGACGCACACGCGCGGCCTTCTCGCGTGCCCAGTAACGCGGGACGAATTCGTTCAGCCGATACAGCACCGCGCCTGCGGGTCCGAGCCCGAACACCGCCAGGATGGAGAACCAGGCCAGCACGCCGAACACGTGGCGGTGCGCGGCGAGCACGGAGTGTTCGACGACCTGCCGGACGATGTCGCTCCTGGCCAGCCCGGTGGCATCGATCTGGCGCCATTGCGCCAGCAAGGTCCGGGCACGTTGCTCGTCGCCGGCATCGAGGGCATCGCGGATCTCGGTGAAATGATGGCTGAACTGCCGAAAACCCAGCGAGAAATACAGCACGACGATGTTCCAGAGCACGGCGAACGGCCAACCCGCCAACGCGGCGAGCAGCCAGTAGACCGCCAGCACCAGGGACGATGGCAACAACACCGCGAAGGCCCAGGCCAGCCAGGCATGGTGCTCCCTGCCGGCATCGAAGGTGTCGCCACACCAGCTCACCCAGGCCCGCAGCCCGACATGCACCAGGTTGCTGCGGCCCACGGGCCGCGCCTGTTCCAGCAGCAGCGCAATCAGGATGGCGACAAAACTCATGCCGGCATCATACTTTCAGCGCCGACCCGGCAACGCCGTGCGCAGCCCTTCAACGCGCGGCAAGAAAGCGGTAGAAGTTGCGCAACATGCCGGCGGTCGCACCCCAGATGAAGCGCTCCGCGATGCCATCGTGGTAGGGCATAGACAACCACTCCCGCCGCATGCCGCTCCACTCGAAGGCATGGCGACGATGGTTGGCCGGATTCATCAGGAATGCCAGCGGAACCTCGAAGATGTCGTCGACCTCGTGCGGATTGCGCTCCAGCGCGAACCCGTCGCGCAGCAGACCGACGACCGGCGTGACGATGAACGCGCTGCCCGTCTGGTAGATCGGCAAGGTGCCCAGGATGTCGACGTAGCGGGGCAGCAGGCCGATCTCTTCATGGGCTTCGCGCAGGGCGGTCACGGTCAGGTCCGGGTCCTGCGGATCCTGCCGGCCGCCGGGAAAGGCGATCTGGCCGGAATGGGTGGACAGTTGCTCCGTGCGCTGGGTCAGCAACACCATGGGTTCGTCGCGCTCCACGATGGCCACCAGCACCGAGGCGGCTGCCGGCAGGCGATCGGTGAATGGCGGCTCGGCCAGCAGTTCCGGCTCCCACGCCACCGAGCGCTGGAACCGCGCACGCAGCGCGGGCAAGCTCAGTTCGGCCGGCGCCACCGCCGGCAGGTGGTCGTCGACGCCAATGACCGGGATCGTGCGCGGATCGAAGCCGGGCACGCTCGACAGGCTGTTGATGATGGGTGTGGTGGACACGCGCGGGACGGCAACGAAAAAGCCGCCTCGCACGGATGCTGGAGGCGGCTTGCTTCGGATCGGTCGGCAGGGCTCAGGAGCTCGCGGCGACCTTCTTCGGAGCCAGCTTCTCCTTGATGCGAGCCGAACGGCCGCTGCGCTCACGCAGGTAATACAGCTTGGCACGACGCACATCGCCGCGGCGCTTGACTTCGATGCCGGCGATCAGCGGGCTGTAGGTCTGGAAGCTGCGCTCGACGCCTTCGCCGCTGGAGATCTTGCGCACGATGAAGGCGCTGTTGAGGCCGCGGTTGCGCTTGGCGATCACGACGCCTTCGTAGGCCTGCAGACGCTTGCGGGTACCTTCGACGACCTTGACGCTGACGATGACGGTATCGCCAGGGGCGAAGTCGGGAATGGTCTTGCCGAGACGAGCAATTTCTTCTTGCTCAAGAGTTTGGATCAGGTTCATGATTTCCTCGAATGATCGTGTTTGCGCCAGCGTCGACATGACGCGTTGTCTTGCCCCCAAGCCCAACCGGGCCACATGGGAAGCGAGACTGCCAAACAGAGGATCGGGTAACCGCGCATTATAGTCAGAAAGTTCCTTCGCTCAACACTCGCCGCTCGGGCCGTGCGCGAGGCAGTCTTCATCGAGCCGACTCAGGCGGCCCGCCGCGCGGGCCTGCTCGATGAGTTCGGGTCGCAGGCGCTGGGTCAGCAGCAGGCTCTGCTCGCGGCGCCAGCGCGCGACCTTGGCATGATGGCCCGACAACAGCACCTCGGGCACCCCCGCGCCCTGCCAGCTTTCGGGGCGCGTGTAATGCGGGCAGTCGAGCAAGCCGTCCAGGCTCGTGTTGAAGCTGTCCTGCTGGTGGCTGGCGGCGTCGCCGAGCACGCCCGGCTGCAACCGGGCCACCGCATCGAGCAAGGCCATGGCGGCGATCTCGCCACCGGACAACACGTAGTCGCCCAGGCTGATCTGCGCGTCGACATGGGCGTCGATGAAACGCTGGTCCACGCCTTCGTACCGTCCGCACAACAGGACGGCGCCTTCGCTCGCGGCCCAGTGTTGCACCTGGGCGTGGTCCAGCCTGCGCCCCGACGGCGAGAACAGCACGACCGGCGCCCGGTCCGCACGCAGGGAACGAACATGTTGCAGGGTCTGCTCCAGCGGTTCGGCCATCATGACCATGCCGGGCCCGCCTCCGAACGGCCGGTCATCGACGCGCTGGTAGTTGCCCTGCGCAAAACGGCGCGGGTTGGTGCACACGACATCCACCTGGCCGGACAGGTAGGCGCGGCGCGTCACGCCGGCTTGCAGAAAAGGCTCGAACAGTTCGGGGAACAGGGTGATGACATCGAAACGCATGGCCGGCCCGGACTCAATAATCGGCCTGCCAGTCCACGGTGATGCACTTGCCTTCGAGATCGACCGCATCGACGTAGGCTGCGACAAACGGAATCATGCGCTCCAGCCATTCGTCGCCGGATGCATAACGCAGAACCAGTACGGACTGCGCGGCGGTCTGCAGCAATTCCTTGACCTGGCCCAGAGACTCGCCTTGCCGGTTGACGACGTCCAGGCCGATCAGGTCGACCCAGTAGTACTCGTCGGTCGAGGTGCTCGGAAAACTCGAGCGCCGCACGAAGATCCGGGCACCACGCAAGGCCTGGGCCGCATCGCGATCGTCGATGCCGTCGAGTTGCGCCACCACGCCGCCGGAGTGATCGCGCGCCTCGCGCACGCGCAACAGCGCCGTCCCGTCAAAGGCCTTGGGGCCCCTGTCGGACGGCTGGACGTACCATCGCTTGGAAGAGAACAGCGCCTGCGGATCGGCGCTGAAGGGCAGGAGCTTGATCCAGCCCTTGACACCCCAGGCGTCGCCGACACGGGCAACCTCGACAGCGTCGGAGGGGAGTTCGACCGGATCCAGTGACAACGCCATGGGAGACCGGAAAAATCCCGCGCCAGTTCAGGTCCGACGCGGGAACGGGCTTCAGGCGG
>JBFIDI010000275.1:0-7795 GCA_041581405.1 Burkholderiaceae bacterium | reverse complement strand
CTGTACCGCCGCCTGACCTGGGAAGTCGCCCGCGACACCACGCTGCACACCTTGAAGGTGAGCAGCATGATCTGCTTGCTGGTCATCGGCGGCTTCATGTTCACCGGGACCTTCATGGTCCTCGGCTGCGGGCAGGTCGTCGACATGAACCATGTGGTGGTCACCAGTGGCGCCCAGAACGCCTTGTTCGTGGCCAGCCTGTGCCTGTGCGAACACGGCGACGAGGTGCTGGTGCCCGAGCCCCTGTACCTGACCTACGAGGCGACGGTCCGCGCCGGCGGAGCGACGCTGGTGCCGGTTCCCGTGCGGCCCGAGACCGGTTTCCGCCTCGACCTGGACGCGCTGCGCGCAGCGGTCACGCCGCGCACGCGGGCCGTGTTCCTGGCCACGCCGTGTAATCCCACCGGGGTCGCGATGCGACGCGACGAATTGCAGGCCATCGCGGCGCTGGCGCTCGCGCACGACCTGTGGGTGGTGTCGGACGAGGTGTATGCGTCCCTGGTGTTCGACGGCGAACACGTCGGCATCGCCGGCCTGGACGGCATGGCGGACCGCACGATCACCGTGAGCAGCCTGTCCAAGTCGCACGCCATGGCGGGCTTTCGCCTGGGCTGGGCCGTGGCGCCCGTCGACGTGGCCCGCCACATGGGCAACCTGCTGCTGTGCATGACCTATGGCGCACCGGGTTTCGTGCAGGAGGCCGCCTGCCAGGCGCTGGACGACTCCGACGCCGTCACCGGCGAAATCCGGGCCCTGTACCGCCGGCGCCGTGACCTGGTGTGCGCCCTCCTGGCCGACGTGCCCGGCCTGCGTTGCCCCGCGCCGCAGGCCGGCATGTTCGTCATGCTCGACGTGCGCGCCACCGGGCTGACATCGTCCGAGGTCGCCTGGGGCCTGTTCCGCCAGGCCGGTGTCTCGGTACTCGACGCGCAGGCCTTCGGACCGTCGGCCGAAGGTTTCCTGCGCATGGGCCTGGTGGTCGACGACGACCGGCTTGCCGAGGCCTGCCGCCGGATCCGGCGCTACATGGCATCGCTGCGCTGACCGGTCGCGCCGCAGCGGCGCGACTGGCCACGCGCCTCCCCCTAATTGGGGAGGCGTGCGAGTGCGCGCGGTGCTTCAATCTGGCCGACTCCCTTACCGCGAGGAGGCCCCATGACACACCCGTCGACCCGTTGCACGTTGCGCTGTCTCGTCTTGCTGCGTGCGGCCGCATTCCCCTTGCTGTTACTGGGCACGGTCGCGCCGTCGGTCGTGGCCGCGCCCATCGTCGTCGGAATCATGGAAGGGTATTCGTTCCGGCAAGGCCAGGAGAACACCATCGGCATGAACGGCCTGAACACCGACCTTCGCAACCGCATGGTAGGGCAGAACTACTACTCACGGGTGTTCGAATGGGGTCAGGTCGACGAGGCACGCAATTTCTTCAACCTGTTCGAGTCGTCCACCAACTACCTGCTGGGCTACAGCCGAGGCGGATACCAGGCACTGCGCGTAGCCAACGCCATGCTGGCAGACAACAAGACCATCACCCGGCTGGTCCAGCTCGATCCTGTCCGGTGTGGCGGCACGGTCACCTATGGGGCCGACAGCGCGAGCGACTGCGTGACCATCTTTCCCCCCTCCATCCAATCGAGCGGGCCTCAGGTCGTCCCGACCAATGTCGGCAGCGCCACCAACTACTACCAGACCGGCGGCGGCATCACCGGAGAACGCAACGTCACCGGCGCGGCAAACGTCAACGTCAACACGCTCCTGGGCGATTCCGCCATCAACCACAGCACGATCGACGACAACGTGCACCTGCGCCGCATCATCCTGGACGATGTCTTCTCGCGCAAGGACAACAACCGCCTGATGACCGGGCTGGGCGGGCCCGCCGGATTCGGCACGCTGGCAATGACCCGCAACGACGATGGCAGCACCAGCGTGATCGATCTGCCGTTCCAGATCAATCTCAACGGAAGCAAGTATTCGTCGATGTACGTCAACAACAACGGCAACGTGTCGTTCGGCAACGCCTTCGGCGCATACACGCCGACCGGCTTCTCCGGCCTGCCGGTCCAGATGATCGCGCCGATGTGGAGTGACGTCGACACACGCTGCGGAAACTGCGGCGAGGTCTACCTGTCGGTTCCCACGTCCGACACGGCCGTGGTGACCTGGAACAACGTGGGCTTCTTCAGCTCCAACGCGTCGAAGACCAACACGTTCCAGCTCATCATCCGTGATCGCAACGACCTGATCGGATCCAATACCGACGTCGAGTTCCGCTATGACACGCTGCAGTGGACCACCGGGGACGCCAGCGGCGGGACTGGTGGCCTCGGCGGCGCCGCGGCTTTTGCCGGCTACACCGGAGGCGGAACCGGTGTGCCCCAGACCCTGATCGGCTCCGGCACGGCCGACGTGCTCACGCTCAACCAGCGCTCGAACATCGGTATCGACGGACGCTGGAATTTCGCGTTTCGCGAAGGGACCACGCCAGGCACCGACATCAACAACCCGCTGCTGCCCGATGTGCGTACCGACGGCTGGCATTTCCAGTTCACGACCACCGACACCTCGCAACTGGTCTGGAGCGATCCGGAGGTGGTGTTCGGCTACGACTACCGGATCACCAGCGGAGCGAACTTCCAGAGTTTCGTGTTGCCCGTCATGGGTGACAACATCTACCAGCTCTGGCTCGGAACGGCGGCAAGCCCGGTCTATGTCGCCGACATCCTGGGCGGCTCCCTGTACAGCTTCAGCGACCTGGGCTTTAATGACGGCGTGGACTATTTCGGCATCCGGGGCGTGGAGACAGCGCTGGCCATCGACCCCAATGACGTCACCGCATTCGTGACCGGGCTTGGCTTCTCGAGTGCCGGTACGGTGCAATGGACGCAAAGCCCGTTGTCCATCGATGTTTCGCCGGTTCCCGAACCCCATGCGACGGCCCTGATGCTCGCAGGCCTGGTGACGGTCGTTGCGGCCGGTCGTCGTCGCCTCCGGGCGCAGGCGCAAGGAGACACGTGAAGCAGCCGGTCACGATCATCGACCCGAAAAGCAGTCCGAGCCGGAATGCACGCGTTCTGCTGCCGACCCTGCTGATCGTGCTGTCCGCGCTGCAGTCGCCCATGGCCCATGCCGCGGCCCCGGAGGACGACAAACCCTCGTATGAGCAGTTGCAGCGCCAGTGGCTGGAAAAAGTGCTGGCCCTGCCCGCGCAGCCGGACCCGCGTGCCGACGACGATCGCCTGCGGCCGGTCATGAACTACGACACCACCGTCGTCGAGGTGAACTCCACCGCTGCCAGGCGGTCGGCGCTGTTGGTCGGTGGTGGCTGGCAACTGATCGGCGCGCTGATCGACGCCTACAAGGCGGATGCGGTCACGTACTGGCTGATCGGCCAGCGTGCGCTGAACTACCGCGCCGGCCTCTGGAACAACAGCCTCGATGCATCGAAGTCGTTCGAAGCGTTTTTCGTCATCCGGCGCGACAACGCCGGTGCCCATGTCCTGGCCAGCCAACGGCTGCAGGCCACCACGTCACAGCTGCTGCTCGGCTTGCGCCTGGCGGCCGACGGACACACGCTGGAAGTCGTGCAGAACACCGCGAGCGGGGTTCCGGTCCGGATATGGTCACATGCCCTGTGACGCCGACGCAGGCCGTCCGGGCCGTCACTGCTCGTTCCACGCCGCCCGCAACTGCGCATCGGCGTCCCGCAGCGCCGGGTCGTCGACTTCGACCACGACCTCGTGGATGGTGCCGGTGAAGCGGAACGGCGCCTCGTAGCCGGCCGAGACCGGCAGGCCGCTGTCGTAGCCGCAACACAGGCCTTCGCCGGAGGTCTCGATCACGGCCGGAATCGTGCGTTCGATCAGGCCCTCGCCGACCGCGGTGCCGTCGATGCGCAGTTCGGCCCGGCCCTGGTGTTCGCCGGTGCGGTGGAAATGCAGCGCCAGCTCGCACTCGCCGCGCGGCACGGCCACGGTGGACGTGACGCGGTACTCCTGCAGGCCCAGGTAGTTGTGCACGTAGACCAGCCGGTCGTCCTGCACGAACAAGGCATAACCGGCGAACCAGCTGCCGTGGGCGAGCAACACGCCGTGCGCGCCCTCGTCCGGTATGCGGACCCGCGCCGTGATCGTGTGCGAGCGGTTCTTCACGTTGACCGCGGTGTATTCGAACTGCGGTGCGCCCATGGCCTCGTAGACATAGCGGTTCGTCGGCGCGCGGGCGCCGGGCTTGCGTTCGCCCATGCGCAGCTGCATGCGCGAGTCCAGCGGCAGCACCTTGTATTTGCCGGCCTCGACCCACCACTGCTCGATCAGTGCCTTGAGCTTTTCGGGATGCCGTCCGGCCAGGTCGTGGCATTCGGAGAAATCCTCGGCCACGTGGTAGAGCTCCCACTGCTGGGCATCGAGCATCTCGTCGGTCAATGCGCCGCCCTGCGGCTGCTCGACCACCGCCTTCCAGCCGTCGGCCCAGATCGCGCGCGAGCCGATCATCTCGTAATACTGCACCCGCTTGCGCGTGGCCGCGTCGGCGTCGGCAAAGGTGTGCGCGAAACTCACGCCTTCGAGCGGGGTCTGCGCCACGCCACCGAGCGTGGCCGGCGGCGTGATGCCGAGCGCGTCGAGCAGCGTGGGCATGATGTCGATCGCATGGATGTACTGGCCGCGGATCTCGCCGCGCGCGGCGATGCCCTTGGGCCAGGACACGATGCACGGGTCGCTCATGCCGCCCTGGTGCAGGTAACGCTTCCAGCGGCGCAGCGGCGTGTTGCCGGCCCAGGCCCAGCCCCAGGCGTAGTTGGGATAGGACCTGACCGTGCCCCAGTCGTCCAGGCGCTGCAGGTTCTCGGCGATGCTGGACTCGTAGCGGTTCGGGAACTGGCATTCGTTGAACGAGCCGTTCTCGCCGCCTTCGGCCGAGGCACCGTTGTCCGAGGCCAGCACGACGATGGTGTTGTCGAGTTCGCCGCGGCGCTCGAGCGCATCGAGCACGCGGCCGATGTGGTGGTCGGTCTGCTCCAGGAAACCGGCGTAGACCTCCATCTGGCGCGCGAACAGCCGGCGTTCGTCCGCGCTCAGGGCATCCCAGGCCTTGACCCACGGCGGGCGTTCGCTCAGTTCGGTGCCGCTCGGGATGATGCCGGCCTCGATCTGGCGCGCGTAGACGGTCTCGCGCCATGCCTCCCAGCCCTGGTCGAACTGACCCCGGTACTTGTCGCTCCACGCCGGCTCCACGTGGTGCGGCGCGTGGCCGGCGCCCAGGCAGTAATACATGAAGAAGGGCTTGTCCGGGTCGACCGAGCGCAGGTCGGAGATGTAGCGCATCGCGGTGTCGGCCAGGTCGGCGTTGAGGTGGTAACCGTCCTGCGGCCGCGCCGGGGGTTCGATGTAGTGGTTGTCGTGCACCAGTGTCGGCGCCCACTGGTTGGTCTTGCCGCCGAGGAATCCGTAGAAGCGCTCGAAACCGCGCGCCAGCGGCCAGCGCGCCTTGTTCGCGCCGCTGGCGTATTCGCTGGCCTGGGTCAGGTGCCACTTGCCGATCGCGAAGGTCGCATAACCGCGCGCCAGCAGGACCTCCGACAGGAAGCCGTTTTCCTTCGGCACCTTGCCGTTGTAGCCCGGGAATCCGGTGGCCATCTCCTGGATGATGCCCACCCCGTTGGAGTGGTGGTTGCGCCCGGTCAGCAGGCAGGCCCGCGTGGGCGAGCAGATCGCCGTGGTGTGGAAATCGCGGTAGCGCAGGCCGGCGGCGGCCAGGCGGTCCATGTTCGGCGTGCGGATCGTCGAGCCGTAACAGCCCAGCTGCGCGAAACCGACGTCGTCCAGCAGCAGCACCAGCACGTTCGGCGCACCCGCGGGCGCCTTGGCCCCCATCGGCCAGGCCGCCTGCGACTGCGCCGCCGTGCGGGCGATATGGCCGGTGAAGGCGCCACCTTCGGGATAGGTCTTGAAATCGTCAGCGGCCATGGGGCGCAGCCTCCTTCATCGCCGCGACATCCGCCAGTTGCGGAAGAACGGCCAGAACAACAACAACACCGAGAGGATCAGCAGGCCCAGTGTCAGCGGCTGGGTCACCAGCGGCATGAAGCTGCCGTCGGTCATCATCAGGCCCTGGCGCAGCCGCGACTCGGCGATCGGCGCCAGGATGAAACCGATCACGAACGGCCCCAGCGGCAGGCCGCCGCGCTCCATCAGGAAACCGAGCACGCCGAAGCCCAGCATGATCCAGACGTCGAACATGCGATTGCTCGACGCGAACACGCCGACGACGCAGAACACCATGATCAGCGGCAACACGAAGTGCCGCGGCACGTCGAGCACCCGGCGCAGGAACGGGATCATCAGGTACATCTGGCCGAACATCAGCACGCTGGACAACAGGCAGGCGGCGATGACGACGTAGACGATGCTGGCGTGTTGCTCGAACAGCAGCGGCCCGGGCTGGATGCCGTGGATCATCATCGCGCCCATCAGGAACACGTCGATCACGCTGCCCGGAATGCCGATCGCCAGCAGCGGAATCAGCGCGCCGCCGACGGTGGCGTTGTTCGCCGCCTCCGAGGCGACGATGCCGCTGGGCGAGCCGGTGCCGAATTCGTCCGGCGTGCGCGAGACGTTCTTGGCCACGGTATACGCGACCAGCGAACCCACGCTGGCACCGACACCGGGCAGGATGCCGATCCAGGTGCCGATCACCGAGGAGCGCAGCAGGTTCCAGAACTGCGACTTCCACTCCGACAGTTTCATCCACAGGCTGCCGGCCTTGTACACGATGACCTCGCCCTTGCCGCCGGGCTTGAGCAGTTCCGCCATCACGGTGCCGATGCCGAACACGCCAACCAGCACCGGCAGGATGTCGAAGCCCGAGGTCAGCTGCCACGCGCCGAACGTGAAGCGGGTGCTGCCGGTGTTGGCGTCGAGCCCGGGGAACGCGAACAACACGCCGATCATGCCGGCCAGCAGGCCCTTGGCCATGGACTTGCCGCTGACCGACGAGATCAGCACCAGCGCCGTGAGCACGAGCGCGAAGTAGTCGAACGGCGTGAACTGCACCGCCACATCGGCCAGCGGCTTGGTCAGGAACACCAGCGCCACCCAGGCTATCACCGCGCCGACGAACGAGGCGGCGATGCCCAGCCCCAGTGCCCGGCCGGCCTGGCCCTTCTGCGCCATGGCGTAGCCGTCGAACACCGTGATCACGTTCGACGGCGTGCCGGGAATGCGCAGCAGCACCGCGGAGACGAAGCCGCCGGTGATCGAGCCGGTGTACATCGACACCAGCAGTGCCATGGCGTCTTCGGGCACCATCTTGAACGTCAGCGGCAGCGTCAGCGCGATCAGCATCGCGCCCGACAGGCCCGGTATCGCGCCGACGATGATGCCCAGCGCGGTGCCGAGCGCACACAGGAACAACGGCCAGGGGCCGAGCAGGTACTGGAACGAGGACAACAGATCCATGGCCGTCGATCAGGGCAGGTCGGCCACCAACAGGTGGCGGAACACGTAGTCCAGGCCCAGGCCGAAACCCAGCGCCAAAGCAAGCGACCACGGCAACTCCCCGCGCACCCGCCCTGCGACCAGCAGGAAGGACACCAGCAGGTAGACCACGGTGACGACGCCGTATTGCGCAACGCCCGACTGCAGCACCGCGGTCGTGGACCCGTTCTTCGACGAGCCGACGCTCACCGTGATCGGGAACGTGGTGGACCCGATCACCAAGGAGGACTACCCGCGTGATCCGCGCGGCGTCGCGCGTCGCGCCGAGCAGTACCTGAAGAGCACCGGCATCGGCGAGG
>JBFIDI010000274.1:0-7818 GCA_041581405.1 Burkholderiaceae bacterium | reverse complement strand
GCGTGGCCAGCCGCGCCAACGGCGTCTATTTCCTGGGATTCCTGGCGCGTTTCCTGCAGCGTACCGGTGACGGCAACATCCTGTCGACACCCAACCTGCTGACGCTGGACAACGAGGAGGCCAAGATCGTGATCGGCCAGAACGTGCCCTTCGTGACCGGCTCCTACACCAACAACAACACCGGCGGCGGCACCGTCAATCCGTTCCAGACCATCGAGCGCAAGGACGTCGGACTGACGCTGCGGGTCAAGCCGCAGATCAGCGAGAACGGCACCATCCGGTTGTCGATCTTCCAGGAGGTCTCCAGCGTGCAGGCGGCGTCGGTCAATTCGCCCAACGGACTGATCACCAACAAGCGCTCGATCGAGTCCAACGTTGTCGTCGAAGACGGCTCCATCGTCGTGCTGGGCGGCCTGCTGCAGGACGAATCGGCACTGAACGAGGAGAAGGTGCCCGGCCTGGGCGACGTGCCCTTGTTCGGCAACCTGTTTCGCAGCGAGACCCGTTCGAGGACCAAGACCAACCTGATGGTGTTCATCCGCCCGGTCGTGGTGCGCGATGGCGCATCGGTCGACGCCTTGTCGATGGGACGTTACGAGAGCATGCGCGCCGACCAGCAGTCGGTGCAAGCCCGCCCCAGCGCCATACTGCCGGACCTGGGCACGGCGCAGCTGCCGCCGCCGCCGGAAAAACCCGCGCCGCGTCCGGCCCCGGTGCCGGCGGCCCGGTTCTCGGACCGGTGAGGCGGCGGCCATGCGGTTTCCGCTGCCGTACGCCTTCGCGCGCACGCACCAGCTGCTGCTGGAGGACGATGGCGGCGCGCTGACGCTGGTCGTGCATCCGGGCTCGGCGCACGGCGCGCTGGGCGAGGTGCTGCGCAAGTATCCCCAGGCGGCGATCGCGGCCATGGACGCGGAGTCGCTGGTGCAGCGCATCAGCGCCGCGTATTCGCAGGGCGAGTCGAGTGCGGCCCTGGTGGCCAGCGAGGTGGCGTCGGATGTCGACCTGCAGCGCATGATGCAGGAACTGCCGGCCGTCGAGGACCTGCTCGAGGCGGCGGACGACGCGCCCATCATCCGATTGCTCAACGCCTTGTTGACCCAGGCCGCGCGCGAGAACGCCAGCGACATCCACATCGAGCCCTACGAGCGCCACAGCAGCGTGCGCTTCCGTGTCGACGGCGCGCTGCGCGAAGTGGTGCAACCCAACCGTGCGCTGCACGGGGCCCTGATCTCGCGCCTGAAGATCATGGCCGAACTCGACATCTCGGAGAAGCGGCTGCCCCAGGACGGTCGCATCAGCCTGCGCATCGGCACGCGGGCGGTCGACGTGCGGGTCAGCACCTTGCCCAGCGCCCAGGGCGAACGCGCCGTGTTGCGCCTGCTCGACAAGTCGGGCAGCCGGCTGAACCTGGAGGCCGTGGGCATGGAAGGGCAGACGCTGCAGCGTTTCGTGCAGCTGATCGGCCAGCCGCACGGCATCATCCTGGTCACCGGCCCGACCGGCTCGGGCAAGACGACGACCTTGTACGCGGCATTGAGCCGGCTCGATGCCGCGCACACCAACATCATGACGGTCGAGGATCCGATCGAATACGAGTTGCCGGGCATCGGCCAGACCCAGGTCAATACGCGCATCGAGCTCAGTTTTGCGACCGCCCTGCGGGCCATCCTGCGCCAGGATCCGGATGTCATCATGATCGGCGAGATCCGCGACTTCGAGACCGCGCAGATCGCGATCCAGGCCTCGCTCACCGGTCACCTGGTGCTGGCCACGCTGCATACCAACGACTCCGCCAGCGCCGTGACCCGGCTGATCGACATGGGCGTGGAGCCCTTCCTGCTGAGCTCCTCGTTGCTCGGTGTGCTGGCCCAGCGCCTGGTGCGCAAGTGGTGCCTGCATTGCAGGGGCCAGGGCTGCGAACACTGCGGGCACACCGGCTACGCCGGGCGCACCGGCGTGTACGAGCTGCTGGTGGCCGACGCCGCGATGCGCGACCAGATCCACCGCCAGGCCTCGGAGGCCGAGATCCGAGCCGCCGCCCTCGCCGGCGGCATGCGGCTGATGCGCGACGACGGCGAGCGCCTGGTGACGGCCGGCATCACCGCGCGCGAGGAAGTGCTGCGCGTGACGCGCGACTGACGCCGCCGGCCGTGCGTCCGTAGACCATGCCCGCGTATTCGTTCGAAGCCGTCGATGCCCAGGGGGCGCAACGCAAGGGGGTCATCGACGCCGAGACCGCGCGCGCCGCGCGCAGTGCCTTGCGCGCCCAGGCGCTGGTGCCGTTGCAGGTCGTGCAGGTCGGCGCGGCGGCGCAGGACGATGCGCAATCCGGCGGCGGAGCATCGTCCTGGTGGTCCGGTCGCATCTTCGGTGCCGCCGCGCTGGCGGTCTGGACACGCCAGCTCGCCGGCCTGGTCTCGGCCAGCCTGCCGCTGGAGCGGGCCTTGACGGCCTTGAGCGAGGAGGCCGAGGATCCGCGCCAGCGCAACCTGGTGGCCGCCCTGCGCGCCGAGGTCAACGCCGGCAGCGGTTTTGCGAAGGCGCTGGCGCAACATCCGCGCGAGTTCTCGCCGATCTTCGTCGCGGTGATCGATGCCGGCGAACACAGCGGCGACCTGGGCATGGTGCTCGAACGCCTGGCCGACGACCTGGCCGAGCAGCAGCAGCTCAAGTCGCGCCTGGTCGCCGCGGCCCTGTACCCGGCCATCGTGACCCTGATCGCCATCCTGATCGTGACCTTCCTGGTGGCCTACGTGGTGCCGCAGGTCGCCGACGTGTTCGCCGGCACCAAGCAAAGCCTGCCCTGGCTGACCGAGGTGATGCTGGCGGTCAGCGCCCTGGTGCGCGACTACGGCCTGGTGGTGCTGGCGCTGCTGGTGCTGGCCCTGGTCGGGTTCCGTTACGCACTGCGCAGCGACATCCTGCGCGAGCGGTACGACGCGGCCTTCCTGCGCCTGCCCCTGGTCGGCCGGCTGGCGCGCGGCTACAACGCGGCCCGCTTCGCGAACACGCTGGCCATGCTGGCGGCAGCCGGTGTTCCCATCCTCAAGGCATTGCAGGCCGCGGCCGAGACGCTGAACAACCGGGCCATGCGCGCGGACGCGCTGGCGGCGCTGGTGCTGGTGCGCGAGGGGGCGCCGATCGCACTGGCGCTGGGTCGGCACAAGCGGTTCCCGCCGCTGTTGCCGATGTTCGCGCGGCTCGGCGAACAGACCGGGCAGTTGCCGCAGATGCTGCAACGCGTGGCCGCGCAGCTGTCGGCCGACGTGCAACGCCGCGCCATGCAGCTGGCCACCATCCTCGAGCCGCTGCTGATCGTGGCCATGGGCCTGGTCGTGATGCTGATCGTGCTGGCGGTGATGCTGCCGATCATCCAGCTCAACACGCTGGTGCGCTGACGCCGGGCCCGGGCAGGCCGCCGGGGATCGGGCGCTCAGACGGCTTCGGCCCTGGCTGCGCGTTCGATGGCGTCGATCAGGTGTTCGGCGACGACCGACAGCACCGTCTTGCTGCGGCGCACGATGCCGGTGGAGCGGCTCATTGCCGCATCGCGCACGTCCAGCGCGGCGATGCCCTGGCCCGCGGGGCCACGCAGGATGTCGCGGGTCGAGATGCCCAGCATGTCGCTGTCGCGGATCACCGACAGCGAGAACGGCGTCGAATCCGATTCGACCGTGGGTGGCGGCAGGCCGTGTCCCCGTGATGCGAACAAGGCCGCCAGGCGGCGACGCAGCAACATGTCGGGCCCGGCCAGCACCCAACGCGCCGACGCCAGTTCCTCGATGGTGACCTGGCGGCGCAGCGTCAGCGGATGGCCTTGTCGGGCCACGACGACCACCTCGTCGCGTGTCAGTTCGACCGTCTGCAGGCCGGCCACGGCGGGGCCTTCCGGGATCGCCACGAGCACGAAATCCAGCGAGCCGTCCTTGAGCCGGCTGAACAACACGTCGGTCTGGCCGGTCGTGACCTGGATCCGCAGGCTGGGGTCCCGTGCGATGGCGCGGGCCACGACCTTCGGCAGCAGGGGGTCCAGCCAGGAGGGGCCGGCTCCCAGCCGCACCAGGGTGTCGCGGCGATGGGTCAATGCCGCCACCTCCTGGGCGGCGTCGGCCAGCTGGATCTGTACCGCGTTCGCATGGCGCTGCAACGCGATGCCGGCTTCGGTCAGTTCGACACCGCGGGGACGCCGGCGCAGCAGCGGCGCATCGAGTTCGGCCTCGAGCCGGCGCATGCTGCGGGTCAAGCCGGGCTGGGAGACGTTCAGCATCCTGGCGGCCTGGCTCAGGCTGCCCCGTTCGGCGACGGCGAGAAACTGGCGCAGTTGGGTCAAGTCCACGATCCATGCTCCGTAGTCATTGGTGTTGAAAGATCATGCTAAGTAGGGCATGGATCTGCGTGCGCGAATGTTAACGCGGACCGGCAGCGAAGGCCCTGAGGCTGCACATGAAAAATGCTGCACCGCACTGCGGCTGCCCACCCTCGGGAGCACCGGCATCGATATAACCATGGCGCATGGATTGTGCCTGTACATGTCATTGTGCGTCCGTTTTTGCGTCCCTATACTGCGGCGCATCGGCACCACCACCGGTGCCGAGGACGTTTCCCGTTTCGGGCCGCCGGCCCATCAGCTGCAAAGGACGCACCATGGCCGAAGGCCTTTCACACCATTGCCCGGTCCGCCAGTGCCGGGCCCATTGCGGGGCGAGCGGCGCATGAAACCCTGCAACACCTTGTTCATCCTGTCCGATGAACACCAGCGCGACATCACCGGCTGTTACGGCAATACCCTGGTGAAGACGCCGAACCTCGATGCCCTGGCGGCGCGCGGCACCCGTTTCACCCGCGCCTATACGCCGTGTCCCATCTGTGTTCCCGCGCGCACGGCGCTGGCGACGGGCCGGCATGTGTTCCAGACCCGCTCCTGGGACAACGCCCATCCCTACCATGGCGAGATCCCGAGCTGGGGCCATCGCCTGATGGATGCCGGCCACGAGGTGGTGTCGATCGGCAAGCTGCATTACCGCGATGCGCAGGATCCGAACGGTTTTTCCGAAGAGATCCTGCCGCTGCACGTGCTCGGCGGAATCGGCGACCTGCTGGGGCTGATCCGCAATCCGCCCGCACCGCGCGGCAACATGCAGGCACTGGCGCGCGACGCCGGGCCGGGTGCGTCGAGTTACACCGACTACGACCGCCAGATCGCGACCGAGGCATGTACGTGGCTGCAGCGCAAGGCGCAGTCGGCGGCCGAGTCCGACAAGCCGTGGGTGCTGTTCGTGTCGTTCGTGCGGCCGCATTTCCCGCTGATCGCTCCGCCGGAATTCTTCGCCATGTATCCGCCCGAGCGGATGCCCTTGCCCCGCCTGTACGCCAGCGGCGAGCGGCCGACCCACGAGGCGGTGCGGGCCTTGCGCGACTGCATGAACTACGACGACTACTTCGACGAGGCCAAGGCGCGTATCGCCATTGCCGCGTATTACGCGCTGGTGTCGTTCCTGGACGACAACGTCGGCCGTGTGCTGGGTGCGCTGGAGCAGGCCGGCCTGATGGACAACACCCGCATCATCTATACCTCGGACCACGGCGACAACCTGGGCAACCACGGGCTGTGGGGCAAGTCGGTGATGTACGAGGAGTCCGCCGCGATCCCGATGATCGTCGCCGGCCCCGACGTGCCGCGCAACGCCGTCAGCGATGGCGCGGTCTCGTTGATCGACTGCTACCGCACGCTGCTCGACGGTGCCGGCGTGCCCGTGCCGCCGCAGGACCTGGTGCTGCCCAGCCGGTCGCTCTGGGAGGCCGCGCACGGCGGCGATCCCCGGCGCGCCGTGTTGTCCGAATACCATGCGGCCGGATCGAACACCGGCACCTACATGATCCGGCTCGGCCGCTGGAAATACATCCACTTCGTCGGTTACGCGCCGCAGCTGTTCGACCTGGAAACCGACCCCTTCGAATCGACCGACCTGGCGGGCCGCACCGACATGCGCGCGGTGCTGGCCGAGTGCGAGACGGCGCTGCGCGCCACGCTGGACCCGGAGCAGGTCTCGAGCCAGGCCTTCGCCGACCAGAACGCCATGATCGCCGCCCATGGCGGGGAGACCGCGATCCGCGCGCGTGGCGATTTCGGCTACACGCCCGCGCCGGGAGAAACGGCGGGTTTTGCCACATGAACCCCGGCCTTGGCGCCACGCGTTCGGACGCGGCGTCGCGCGGGGCTTGAACCCGCCGCGGCGACGGGCATTGCTTCGATCCCCCAACTGATTCACCACCCAGGAGACACCCATGAAGACACCGACCCAATTACTGATTCGCCTGATCAGCGTCGCGGCGCTGGTATTGCCCGTGGCGCCGACCGCCCTGGCCCAGGCCTACCCCACCAAGCCGATCCGGCTGATCGTTCCCGACGCGCCCGGTGGCTCGCCCGACGTGCTGGGCCGGCTGCTGGCGCAGAAGCTGGCGGACAGCATGGGCCAGCAGATCGTCGTGGAGAACCGTCCCGGGGCGGCCGGGCTGCTGGCCGCGGAGCAGGCCGCGCGTGCGGCTCCCGATGGCTATACCTTGTTCATGAGCACCACGTCGGTGTGGGCCATCCTGCCCAGCGTGAAGAAGAACCTGCCGTACGACGCCGACAACGCCTTCATCCCGATCTCGCGCATCGCCACCGCGTCGAACGTGCTGGTCGTGAACCCGGCGTTGCCGGTCAAGTCGGTGGCCGACCTGGTCAAGCTGGCCAAGGCCAGCCCGGGCAGCATCAACTACGCGTCCGCCGGCATCGCGACCCCGGCCCACCTGGCCGGCGAGATGCTGAACCTGCTGGCCGACATCAAGATGACACACGTGCCCTACAAGGGCGCCGCGCCCGCCTTGCTGGACGTGATCTCCGGCAACGTGCAGGCCATCCTGACCGGGCCGCTGGCGGCCGGCCCGCATATCAGCAACGGCAAGGTCACTGCACTGGCGACCACGGGTTCGCAGCGCAATCCTTCCTTGCCCGAGTTGCCGACGATTGCCGAGACCGTGCCCGGCTACGAGATTTCGCAATCCTGGGGCATCACGGTGCCGGCCGGGACACCCGCGCCGATCGTCAAGCAGCTGGAAGCCGAGATGACCAAGGTGCTGGCGCTGCCCGACGTGCACGAGCGCATCACGCGCCTGGGCGTGGTTCCGGCCACCGGTGGCGGCCAGGCCTTCGCGGCCTTCATCGCCGCCGAACGCAAGCGGCTGAACGACGTGATCAGCAAGGCCGGCATCGTATTGGCAGAATGACGCAGCATGAAGATCACCCGCATCACCACCTACCGCGTGCCGCCGCGCTGGATGTTCGTCAAGATCGAGACCGACGAAGGCATCTGCGGCTGGGGTGAGGCGGTGGTCGAGGGTCGTGCGCGCACGGTCGAGACCGCGGTGCACGAGTTCACGCGCGACCTGATCGGCCAGGATGCCTCGCGCATCAACGACCTGTGGCAGCTGATGTACCGCAGCAACTTCTACCGCGGCGGCCCGATCCTGATGAGCGCCATCGCCGGTATCGACCAGGCCTTGTGGGACATCAAGGGCCGGCAACTGGGCGTGCCGGTATACGAACTGCTGGGCGGCCGGGTGCGCGACAGGATGAAGGTCTACAGCTGGGTCGGCGGCGACCGGCCCGGCGACATCGTCGAAGGCATGCAGAAGCTGATGGAAGGCGGCTTCGACACCTTCAAGCTCAACGGCACCGAGGAGATGGCGATGCTCGACACGACCCGTGCGGTCGATGCCGCGATCGCCAAGGTGGCCGGCGTGCGAGACGCGCTGGGCATGCGGGTGGATTTC
>JBFIDI010000273.1:0-7820 GCA_041581405.1 Burkholderiaceae bacterium | reverse complement strand
GAACCACCGACATAGACGCGCTTGAGATGTGTCAGGCAGGTACCGGTCTGCTCCAGGTACGGCAGCACCGCCTGGAACACGGTGGGCACACCTCCCGTCACCGTGATGCGCTCCGAGACCAGCAACTCCGCAAGAGACTCGGCATCCAGCCGACCTCCGGGAAAGATCAGGCTGGCCCCGGCCATGGGGGCCGAAAACGGCCAGGTCCAGCCATTGGCATGGCACATCGGCACGATCTGCAGCACGCGGTCCCGGGCCGAGAAGCCATACATGTCGGACGAGCTGCCGGCCAGGGACATCAGCACGATGGCACGGTGCGACATCAATACACCCTTGGGATTGCCTGTGGTGCCGGACGTGTATGTCAGCGTCGCAGCCGTGTTCTCGTCGAAGTCATTCCATGGCGAGGTGTCGCCCTCGCCTTCGGCGAGCCAGGCCTCATAGGCGACCGCGTTGCGCAGGGTCGTCGCCGGCAGTGCGGCATCATCGGCAAGAATCACGTAACGCTCGACGGTGGGCAACTGGTCGGCCAGTTGCTCCAGCAGGCTGATGAACGCCGGGTCGACAAACAGGATTCGGTCTTTCGCGTCGTTCACGATGAACGAGATCTGCTCGGAGAACAGGCGCGGATTGATCGGATGGTAGACGGCGCCGATGCCTGCGATGCCATACCAGCACTCCATGTGGCTGGACGTGCTGTAGGCCACGGTGCCGACGCGGTCTCCGAGCACAATTCCTTCGGCCAGCAGGCGGCGCGATACCCGCATGGCCCGCTGATGGACCTCGGCATAGTTCGTGACCAGCAAAGGGCCGGCAATCGTTCGGCTCACCACACGACGCTGGCCGTGTTCACGCGCGGCGTGTTCGATCACTCGCTGGCACAAAAGCGGCCAATCCTGCATCAATCCCAACATGTCGAAGTTCCTTGTCTCTGGTGGTTGCACGGGTCTGGCGAAGGCGCGAGGCCACGTGCTGGATGGGACTTGCACCGCAAATTTGATGCCATGGACCGGAAAGCCTGATTGCCCAAGGAATGCCAGCCGCCCGAGGCCATGTTTGTCTGGAGTGCAGACACGGCCCGAACGCACCACTGTCTCCCGCGCGCACAAAGCTCGCCATCAGAAGCCCATTCCTTTCGGGCGTCGCCATGTCCGACAGCTGGCATCAAACTTGCCGTCTCACTGCTTCATCCACCAACCTGAGAGACATTCGAGACCATGAAACCAAACGATCCGACCACCCAGACAAGCCCCGTTTCGCCCGAAGGCGAGGCCGTCAGGCGTCACTTGCTCGGCGACGATACCTATGAAGCCATGCTGGCCAACACCACCGGTCTGGACCGCGACTACCAGGTATTCATCACCAACCAGCTCTTCGGCCGCACCTGGGCACGCGGTATCCTGGAGCAGCAACAACTCAGCCTGATCAATTTGGCCATGCTGGCCGGGGCGGCCCGCATGGAGGAATGGGAAATTCATCTGCGCATTGCCCTGCAACGCACCAAGGTGCCACTCGTCCAGTTGCGCGAAATCATTCTGCATATCTGCATGTATTGCGGCATTCCCATCGCCCGCGATTGCATGGCCATCGCCCGCAGGGTGCTGAAAGAGGAAAATATCGATCTGAGTGAACTGGACGTCGAGACCAGTCCTGCAGCCGCACACGGTACGGGGCAGTGATGCGAGTCGGCTGGAGCGAATGGGAGAACATTCACCCCGTCAATCTGGCCGGCACCAACCATCGACGCAAGCATCCGGCCACCCCATCTTGACAACGGAAGCTTGCTGAGCGATCAAGCCGTAACGTCGGTCTTGCCGTTGCCAGGGATGCGGGAGCAAGTCGCGGATGCGGCTGGCCGGTTGCGTCGGCAGCCGCTCGTGCACATCGCGCAGGCATGCGTCGGCATCGCGTCCATTGAATTGCACTGAGCGCATGCACGATGCCGATGACGGTTGCGGCCCGCCTGCCCGCGCGCATCGAGCCGGCAGACAACCCGTTGTTACGGCCAATCACGATCGGCCGGTTCTGGCTCTCCGCCGAGTGCTCGTCGGTCGGCAGATCGCCGTCGTCGATGAAGTCCACCAACGACTGCCACCGTTCGAGGCTGTAGTCGTTGGCTGTCGCGGCCGCCAACCCTTCTGGCACCGCGTTCCGCTACGGCGTCAGTCACTGGAGCAATGCGCCGGGCAGGGGTTGGTTCTTTTCATGGCGGATCGCCCGGCACTCGTTCGTCGGCAGTGTTGGACCTGGCGCTCGGTTTCTTAGAGCCTGCCAAGGATCGTCACGGCCTGCTCGCCGACGGGGTCACCGTGGTAAGCCCCCCGTTCGTGCAACCTGTGCCGGGCATGTGCCATGCAGCCCGCCTCGGTCACGCCCAGATCGAAGCAGGCCTTGCAGCCGCCTTGCAGTCATCGCATACCCGCCTGCTTGACCAGCCAGGGTTCTGCCCAGGCCCGGCGTGCGCATCGCCACCGGCGTCTGTCCGGCGTGCAACACAGGGGGCTTGCGCATTTCGCCGCGAGCGCACGAGGCGTGGCGGCAGTCGCACGGCGCATTCGCCCACCCAGTACGCGAAGGCCGATCGGGCGATGGCGTTACCGGCCCGCTCGACCATGGCCTCCGACCGTACAGCGGCAGATGGTCGAGGTCTTTGGCCGCCGGCACGGTGGTTCGATCGCGCATGGCGTGGTTCAAGCGCCATGCGAGCAGGCAGTCCGGACCGATGTTCCAAAGTGGCCGCAGCGCCTGCCTCTACGACCGCGAGACAAGCATCTGCTCTCACTTCATGGTTGATGGCAACCAGGTCACCAACTCCGGGAACAGCACCAAGACCACGACGAGTAACAGATGTGCGATCACGTGAGGGTAAGTCCCTCGAAAGACCTGCGCGACCGGCATTTTCGTGTACTTGGAGATCACGAACACATTTATCCCAAGGGGTGGCGTGACCATACCCACTTCGGCCATGACAATCGTGATTACCGCAAACCAGATGGGGTCATAACCAAGGCTTGCCATGAGCGGGGCCAGGATCGGCACCGTCAGAATAAGCATGGCAATGAGGTCCATGATGGCACCCAGCACCAGATAGACGAACAACACGAAGACCAGGACGACCCAGGGCTCCACACCCGACTCCACGACGGTCGAGACGAGCCACTGGGTCGACTGCGTCATGGTCATGAAGTATCCGAATACCTGCGCACCGACGATGATCAAACCGATCATGCAACTGGTTTCAACCGTCACCACCAGTGCACGGATGAAAGCGGCTCTCGAGGTTTTCCGTGCATACGCCAGAATACAGGCGCTCAACGCACCCAGCGCTGATGCTTCCGTCGGCGTCCCGATACCGGCGTAGATCGTTCCAGTCACCATGAGGAAGAGCAGGATGAACGACCACGACGTGCGAAGAGAGACGATCTTCTGCATCCACGTGTAGCCAGCGCTCGGAGGTGCACGCTTGGGATCCTGCCACACGAGAAGTGCGATGGTCAGCATGATCGTCATCGTCACCATCAAACCGGGGATGATGCCGGCAACCAGCAATTTTCCAACGCTGAGCTCCGCCAGCAGGGCATACAACACCATCGCCACGCTCGGCGGAATCAGCATCGCCAGTGTTCCGGAGATGGCGACCACGCCGGCTGCCATCCTCGGCTCATAACCGTGCTTGATCATCCCCGGAATGCTGGTCGAGGACAAGGTTGCTGCAGAAGCGGTGCTGGATCCTGAGATGGCGCCAAATGCAGCCCCTGTGATCGCGGTAGCGTGCGCCAATCCGCCAGGGGTACGACCCATCCACCTTTTCGCAGCCTCGAACATCTCATCGCTGACGCCGCTCGCCACGATGGTATTGGCCATCAACACAAACATCGGAATGGCGATGAACTCGTAGCTCGAGATGGACGACAGTGGTGTCGAAGCAAGAACGCCAAGTACCGTATCGGTGCCGCCGAGGATAAAAAGGCCAACAGCACCGGCAACACCCAGGGACAACGCCACGGGCAGCGCAAGCACAAGAAGAACGAGCAGTACGGAGATGCCCACGATTGCAGCTGTCGCTTCCATCAGATCGCCTCCTCATGGGTCGAAATGCGGTGGGGCGACAACAGAATGGCAACCGAGCGCTCTCCAGTGATCCCGGCATACAAATTGGCAACTGCCATGTGAGCGACACGCGCGGCCAGAAGGCCGAAACCAATCGGAACGATGATCTCGCTCAGCCACATTTGCCAGGCATAGACACCCGTGGTCACATCGCCTGCCAGCCAGGCACGCCAGGTGTTTGCAACCCCTTCTGTAGCGAGGAACAAGACCAACGGCAGAGCAACAAGCATGAGCAAGCCACTCAGCAAGTCGAACCGTCTCGGTCGCATGTATCCGATGATCAGGTCCACGTTCACATGCGCTCCGTGCCGCAACGTGAACGAGAGGGCGAAGAACAGCGTCGCCGGCATGACGTACATGATCACCAGGTCGAACGTGAAGCCGATGGGCGCATTGAACAGATAGCGACTGATGGCGTCTGCTGAGACGATGAGCATGACAAAGACGGTCAAGGCGCAAGAGACGGTAAGCGTTACGCGCTCAATCGAACTAAGCAGTTTGTCGATTCGCATCAACAACCGCGCGCCAAGTCTTCCGCTTGTCTGCGCAGGTGGCAGGTCTGACATTAGATGTCCTTCGTGAGGGGGCTAATAGCTCCGTCAGGTCGACTGACGGAGCGCTGCATCAACTTACTGGCCAGCCTTTTCGAGCGCCAGGACCGACTTGGTGAACTCTTCAAGCACCTTCGTCCCCGGCTTGCCGCGGGCATCAAGGCTCTTCGCCCAATCGGGGCCGATGGATCCCATCGCCTCATTGAGCCGCTTCTTTTCCTCTGCCGTGATGCGGTTGATCTCCATGCCACCGGCCGCAAACTCTTTATGAACGCTTTCCTGCTCGTTGATCATGAACTTGCAGAAAGTTTCATCGGCCACAGGCCCGGCCTTGATCAGTGCGTCCTGAACGTCCTTGGGCAGCGATGCCAGCTTCTTGTCGCTGATCGACACCATCACCGAAGGTGTGCCGAAGCCATAACCAATCGCGGCGTACTTGATCATCGGCGTATGACCACCGGTCTTGATGCTCGAACCTGCGAAATAGACTCCGTCGATCGTGCCACGCGACAGTGACTCGTAGATGTCCGGTGATGACATGCGTACAGGGACAGCACCGACCGCTTCAGCAGCAAGCGCCATGACGCCGCCAGAAACACGCAGCTTCAAACCGCTGAAGTCCTCGACCTTGGTGACTCGCTGGTTGGAGGTGAACAAGCTGTAAGGCGACAAGACGGCAAACGTCAACGGCCGGACCTTGAGCGGCTTCAGATCGGATTCGTAGATCAGACCGCCCGGCGACGCCATCTTGCGCAAGACTTTGGAAGCCGCGCAGTTGTTGCTGACAAGACCGGGCATTTCGATGACCCCGACCAGCGGCAGCTTGTCGGTCACATAGGCCGGGGCAACCTCGACAACGTCGATCACCCCCGCCCTCATCAGATCCATGAGTTTCGCCGCCTTGCCAAGCTGCTCTGCGGGATAGAACTCGAATTCAACCCGGCCGTTGGTCAGGCGTGTGACCTCGTCCATCCAGACCTGGCTGCCGTGGACAACCTGAAAGCTGATCGCCGGCACGAATGTCGCGACCTTCAGTTTGATCTTGTCCTGCGCCGCGACCGATGTGGTCAGGGCAGCGAAAGCGAAGCCAACGAGACTCGGCACGAGATATTTGCGTTTCATCATTTCGTCTCCTCAATAGTGGGAACCTGACTGCAGCAATAACAATGCCAAGGGTGATTTGCCCTTGCAGAAGCCTGTGAGGATGGTTTGGCCACAGTCATGACGGTGGAGTGTCTTCCACAAGATCACTCATCGACCTTCAAAGTGTCCACCTGGAATCCACGGGCGGATCAGAACGATCTCGATACAGACGCACCCGGCGGCTACGAATAGTTGCCAACGGGACGTTCGACCCGCGAAGGCCGCATCTGGCCGGAATCAACCATTGAAGGGTCGTGACCCGGGAGGAGGCAATGGGGATGTGCGTGATGATCCGCGGGGACAAACCGATGAGCACCAGCGCCAAGGAGTTGGCTTGTTCACTCGACATGACGCGCCAGAACCTGCGGGCGCCAGTGGCGTAGCGATATGGAACGCGTGTACCCCGGGTCGGCAGGTCGGCCGGTTGCGAGCCATATGTTTGCTCGAGCGCATCACACATGCCGGCCCCTGTGAGAGTCGGCCACGCTGCTGCTGTGCGAGATCTGCCGGCGCGATGCGGCTGGCCCGGCACAAGAGAGTCGAGCCGGAGCCGACGGTAGGTTTCGAGATCGCGCCGGGTCAACAGATGCAGTGTGACCTCGCCAGGCGGTACAAGGGCGGATCCATGCTGTTGACCGGCAATCTGCCGCTTACCCAGCGGGCGGGCGCGCTCGATGACGAGCCGCTATCGACGGCCATCATGTTCGGCCGGTTCTGGCGCCACGCCCACTGCGCAGCAACGCTGGGTTTTCTCGCAAACAGAAGCCGACAGACTCTGCAAACATGTGTCGAGCATGGCATCGCGTCGAAGCTGCCTTCTGGGATGGCGATGCGCATGCAGGTAGCCACAACGGCTCCGCAGATATGCGGGCCGCTCCAGCCCGAGTCGTCACGCCGGGAGTCCATGGGGGATTTCGCGCGCGTGACGACGAAGAAGGCGCCGCACGGCCACCCCGCGTCCTTCGTGAGGGGAAGATCGCTCCAACAGGCCTGCTGCCGGAGCGCTACGTCAGCCTATTCGGCGGAAACCGCCTTGGTGAACTCTTCAAGCACTTTCGTTCCCGGCTTGCCGCGGGCATCAAGGCTCTTGGCCCAATCGGAGCCGATTGATCCCACCGCCTGGTTGAGCCGCGTTTTCGCTTCTGCCGTGAAGTTGCTGACGTTCATGCCGGCTGTCGCAAACTCCTTCTGGACGACGCTCTGCTCGTTCATCATGAATTTGCAGAAAGTCTGATCGGCCAAAGGCCCGGCCTTGATCAAGGCATCCTGCACATCCTTGGGCAGCGATGCCAATTTCTTGTCGCTGATCGACATGAGCACCCCGGGTGTGCCGAAGCTGTAACCGACCGCAGCGTACTTGGTCATGGGCTGGAAACCATTGGTCTTGACGCTTGATGCGGTAAAGAAAACACCGTCGACCGTGCCACGCGACAGTGACTCGTAGATGTCCGGAGATGACATGCGCACGGGCACGGCGCCGAGCTTTTCAGCAGCAAGCGCCATCACGCCGCCGGAAACACGCAGCTTCAAACCGCTGAAATCCTCGACCTTATTGATCGAGTGGTTGGCGGTGAACAAGCTGTAGGGCGAGTTGATGAAAAACGTCAGCGGCCTGACCTTGAGCGGCTTGAAATCCGATTCGTAGATCGCGCCGCCCGGCGACGACATCTTGCGCAATACTTTGGACGCCGTGCAGGCATCGCTGACAAGCCCCGGCATCTCGATGACACCGACAAGCGGCAACTTGTCGGTCACATAGGACGGAGCGACTTCGGCAATGTCGATCACACCCGCTCTCATCAGGTCCATGAGTTTCGCCGCCTTGCCAAGCTGCTCTGCGGGATAGAACTCGAATTCAACCCGGCCGTTTGTGAGGCGTGTGACCTCGTCCATCCAGACCTGGCTGCCGTGGACAACCTGAAAGCTGATCGCCGGCACGAATGTCGCGACCTTCAGCTTGATCTTGTCCTGCGCCGCGACCGATGTGGTCACAGCCGTGAAAGCGAATCCCACGAG
>JBFIDI010000272.1:0-7821 GCA_041581405.1 Burkholderiaceae bacterium | reverse complement strand
GCAGTACCGCGCGCGCCGACATGGCCCAGGATCTTGGAGTTCTTGCGCGCCAGGTGCTTGGCGCCCAGCGCCGTGATCGCGCCGGTGCGCATGTCGGTGATGGCGGTCGCGTTGACGATGGCGATCGGCACGCCGGTGCGCGGATCGAACAGGTTGAGCATGCCCAGCTCGGACGGCAGACCCAGCTTGTAGTTGTCGACGAAGTCGCCCACGACCTTGACGCCGGCCAGGTCCATCGGCGCGCCGATGGCGCCGCGCAATACGTTGAAGTGGCCGTCGACACCGGCCTTGGGCGCCAGGTGCACGCGCGGCTCGATGACGCAGCTGCCGCGGCCCTGCGCGGCCAGGCTGGATTCGATCGCCTGCAGCGTCTCGTCGTCGGTGAGGGCCAGTTCGGCGATGTCCACGCCGTTGAGATAGGTCAGGTAGCTGGGTTCCATGGTGTCGTTCGTCGGGTGAGTGAATGAATGAATCGGTGGGTGGAAGAAGAATCGCGGTCAGAGCGCGCGCAACGCGTGGCCGGCCAAGGCCGGGCGCAAGGCATCACGCAGCTGCCGCGCGAGGTCCTTGCCGAACAGCGCCACCTGCACGCGCATCGCGTCCGGTCCGCTGGGACGGTCCGCCTGCAGCATGGGCACGGCGGAGCGCACCGCGTCGAACACGGCCTGCGTGCCCCGGCCCAGCCGCGCACCGCCACGCAGGTCCACGGCCTGCGCCGCGACCATGGCCTCGATCGCGACCAGGGACCGCATCAGCTCGAGTTGCTCGTGCAGCTTGCGCACGCACAACATCGCGTGGGTGGCATGGTCCTCGACCGTCTCGGAGACCACCAGCGCATCCAGGCTGGCCGGCGTGGCCTTGAGCCGGATCTCGGCATGCAGGGCGGCGACGGTCTTTTGCAGGGAGTTGAAGCCGGTGCTGGCGCCGCCGACCGGCGACAGGTATTTCGGCAGGCCGCTGAGATGGGCCGTCTGCAGCTTGATCACGCGTTGCGCGCCGGCCGTGGCCAGCTGCACCAGTGCGATCGCCATGCTGTCGAAGGTCAGCGCGATCATCGGCGGATGGAAGTTCGGCGACGACAACATCTGCTGCTCGGCGGCGAACACCAGCGGGTTGTCGGACGTGCCGTTGATCTCGGTGTCGACGGCCTCGCACAGATGGGCGAAGGCGGCGTGGCCGGCGCCGAAGACCTGCGCCATGGTGCGAAACGAGATCGCGTCCTGGATCGCGCGCGGCGGCTGTTCGGCCAGCGCGCTGCCCTCGAGCAGGGCGCGAAACAAGGCGGCCACCGCCGACTGCGCGCCGGCCGGGCGCGCGGCCGCGATGCGCGGATCGAACACGGTGAGGTTGGCGGCATATCCCTCGTCCGCCAGCGCCGCGACGGCCGCGCCCACCAGCAGCAGGTCGGCCAGCTCGCAGGCCGCGACCGCCGCATACGCGGTCGTCAGCGGACTGGCATTGATCAGCCCCAGTCCGTCCTTGGCCTGCAAGGCCACCGGCGCCAGCCCGGCCGCCTCCAGCGCCTGTGCACCGGTGAGGCGCCGGCCCTGGTACCAGGCCTCGCCCTGGCCGATCACCGGAGCCGCCATGTGGGCACACAGGCCGAGATCGCCGGCGCTGATCGAGCCACGCATCGGCACCAGCGGCGTGATGCCATGGTCCAGCAGATCCATGACGGCCTGCGCCGCCTGCGGGCTGACACCCGTTCCGCCGCGCGCGAAACCGATCACGCGCACCAGTTGCGCCGTCCGCACCACGTCCATCGGCAGCGGTTCGCCCATGCCGATCATGCGGCCCAGGATGATCTGCTGCTGGTAGGCGACGACCTCGTCCGCGTCCAGCCGGTATCCCAGGTTGCCGCCCAGGCCGGTGTTGAGCCCGTAGACCGGCGCGCCGTCCGCGATGTGTTGCTGCACGATCGCACGGTCGGCCTGCAGGCGCTGCAGCGCCGCCGGCGCATACGCAAAACGGTCCGCGCCGCGCGCCATCGCCACCAGCGTGTCGTGGCGGATGAAGGCGGAATCGATGATGTGTTGCGGCATGGCGGCGTGGTGGATCTCGGCGGCGTTGTGTGCGGTTGCGTGGGTCGTGCAAGGACCGTGCGCCGAAGATTAGTGGCAGCACCATGACAAGTAAAATTCAGAATTCTTAGGGCTTCGTATTGGGAAAGTTAATGCACCAACATGGTTGGCCTCGCGCAGGCGCTTTCGGCCCGCGCGGATGAACTTCTCGCTGCGCCAGATCCGGTATTTCCTGGCCACCGCACAGCTCGGACAGGTCTCGCGGGCGGCCGAACAGCTGCATGTCTCGCAGTCGGCGGTCACGCTGTCGATCCGCGACCTCGAACGCGACCTGGGTTATGCACTGTTTCGGCGCGAGTCCCATGGCATGGAGCTGACCGATGACGGCCGCCAGTTCCTGTCCCATGCACTGGAGATCGAGCGCGCGATCGAGAAGGTGGGCAACATTGCGCGCAGCAACGAATTCGCCGGCGAGATCACGCTGGCGGCCAGCAGCACGGTGGTCGGGTATTTCCTGGCCGAACATATCCACCGGCTGTCCGAGCTGCATCCGCGCTTGCGCATCTCCATCCTCGAACGCGACCGGACGCAGATCATGGCCGGCCTGCTCGCCGGCGACTTTCCGCTGGCGCTGCTGGTGACCTCGAACGTGCGGGACCCGGGTATCCGCACCCAGACCCTGTTCGACTCGCGCCGGCGCCTGTGGGTCGCGGCCGGGCATCCGCTGCTGCTGCAGCACGAGGTGCATCTGGCCGACGTCGTCGACGAGCCGCTGATGTTGCTGACCGTCGACGAGGCGGCCGACGCGGCGGCCCGTTACTGGGACAAACACGGGCTCGAACCCAATATCCGGCTGCGCTCGACCTCGATCGAGGCGATACGCAGCATGGTCGCCAACGGCCAGGGCGTGGCGATTGCGTCCGACATGCAATACCGGCCCTGGTCGCTGGAAGGCAAACGCGTCGAAACCGTCATGCTGGCCGACACCATCCAGCCGCTGTCCATCGGCATGGCATGGCCGGTCGACCGGCCGGTGGAGCCAGCGACGCAGCTGGTGCTGGACTACTTCCGCAAGCGGTATCTCGACCCGCCGCTACGGCACAAGAGCGCGCGGCGCTGACGCGGGCCGCAACGATGGCCGTGCGCGCGCAAGCCCTGCGTGCGCACGGCCGGTGCGGGTATCAGGCGACGCCGTGGGCCTTGAACCAGGCCAGCATCTGCTGCCAGCCGTCCTCGGCCGCCTCCTTGCGGTAGCTGGGTCGGTAGTCGGCGTGGAAGGCATGGCCGACACCGGGATACAGCACGAAACGGCTCGCCTGCGCATTCTTGTTGCCCGCCTTGAGCACCTCCTGCAGCCGCGCCACCTCGGACACCGGAATGCCGTTGTCGGCGCCGCCGTACAGGCCCAGCACCGGCGCATGCAGGTTGGCGGCCACGTCGTGCGGCGTCTGCGGCATCGTGCCCGGCACCGGGTTCAGGCCGCCGTACCAGGCCACACCGGCCCGGATCTTGTTGCTGTGCGCCGCATACATCCAGACCGTGCGCCCGCCCCGGCACATGCCGGTGATGCCGATCTTGCGTGCATTCGCCTTGGGCTGTTTCTCGATGAAGGCCACCAGCGCGTCGAGGTCGGCCAGCATCACCGGGTCGGCCAGCTTGTTGGCCTCGGCCACGACGGCGCGGATCTCGGTCATCTTGCTCAGGTCGCCGAAGCGGAAGAACGGATCGAGCGAAACGCCGACATAACCGAGCTTGGCCAGGCGGCGGCAGATGTCCTTCTGGTATTCGTGCAGGCCGAAGATCTCGGGCACGACGATGACGACCGGATACTTGCCCGGCTTCGCGGGTGCGGCCATGTAGATCGGCATGTTGCCGCCGCTCACCGCAACCGTCATGTCGCCCGCCTCCAGGCCGTCGGCCGGGGTGCGGATCACCGATTGCGCGTTGACCGGCCCGGCGGCCAGTGCGAAACCGACGGCGGTCGTGGCGGCGGCCATGAAGCCGCGACGGCTCGACTGCACGGGCGGCAGCAGGCTCTCGAGATGGGGATCGGCAAAGGACACGGGATCATTCAGCATGGTCTACTCCGGATGAAGGTCAATGGGAACTGGGGGATGAACCGGCGACGGCAAGCACCCGGGGGGCGCCATGCCAGTACGCGCAAGCACGTGGTCGACACGATTTATAACCAATAGTTCAGACTTTCGCCACGGCGCCGTCAAGTGCGTACACTGGTTTCATCCGTGCCACGAAAGGATCGACCATGTCCACCTTGTCCACCAGCACCCATGTATTCCACCGTCACCTGCACGTCCAGCCTCCCGTGGCCATCAACGGCAAGGGACTGGTCCTGACCGACGCAGAAGGTCGCAGCTACATCGATGCGTCCGGCGGAGCGGCCGTGTCCTGCCTGGGCCACGGCCATCCGGACGTGATCGCCGCCATGCATGCCCAGATCGACAAGCTGGCATATGCCCACACCAGCTTCTTCACGACCCAGGTCGCGGAGGAACTGGCCAACAACCTGATCGCCAGCGCACCCGAGGGCATGAGCCACGTCTATTTCGTCAGTGGCGGCTCGGAGGCGATGGAGGCGGCGATGAAGATGGCGCGCCAGTATTTCGTCGAGACCGGCCAGCCCCAGCGCCGCCACTTCATCGCGCGGCGCCAGAGTTACCACGGCAATACGCTGGGGGCGCTGGCGGTCGGCGGCAACCAGTGGCGGCGCGAGCCGTTCGCGCCGATCCTGATCCCGGCCACCCATGTGTCGCCGTGTTATCCCTACCGCGAACAGAAGGCCGACGAGACGCCCGAGCAATACGGCCAGCGTCTGGCGCGCGAACTCGACGAGACGATACAGAAACTGGGGCCGGACCAGGTCATCGCCTTCGTGGCCGAGACCGTCGGCGGCGCCACGGCCGGCGTGCTGGTGCCGGTGCCGGGTTATTTCAAGGCGGTGCGCGAGGTCTGCGACCGCCATGGGGTGTTGCTGATCCTGGACGAAGTGATGTGCGGCATGGGCCGCTGCGGCACGCTGCATGCGTGCGAGCAGGAGGGTGTCGCGCCCGACCTGCTGGCCATTGCCAAGGGCCTGGGCGGCGGCTACCAGCCGATCGGTGCGGTGCTGGCGCAAAACCGCGTAGTGGATGCCATGTCCAAAGGCAGCGGCTTCTTCCAGCACGGCCATACCTACCTCGGCCACGCCGTGGCCTGCGCCGCGGCGCTGGCGGTGCAACGCGTGATCGAACGCGACGGGCTGCTGGCCCGGGTGCGCCAGAACGGCGTGGTGTTCGAGGCCATGCTGCGCAAGGCCTTCGGCGACCATCCACACGTCGGCGACATCCGCGGGCGCGGTTTCTTCTGGGGCATCGAACTGGTGCAGGAACGTGACGGAAAGACGCCGTTCGACCCGAAGAAGAAGCTGCACGCCCAGGTCAAGAAACAAGGGTTTTCCCGTGGTTTGATGGTTTACCCGATGGGCGGGACCGTGGACGGCTGGTATGGTGACCATGTATTGCTGGCACCCCCTTTCATTGCCGGCGAGGCGGATCTGTCGCTGATCGTGGAGCGACTGTCGGCCGCAGTGGATGCGGCGATTGCCGCCGTCTGAGGCGCATCGAAACGGCTTGCCGAACCGAATTGCAGCAACCCTTTTTTTCAGGAGAGGAAATCATCATGTCCAACAAACCCCTACTCAAGACCCTGGCCGTTGCCGCTGCTTTCGCGGGCGCACTGGCCAGTGCGCCGGCCGTGGCGCAGCAGAAATTCGTCACCATCGGAACCGGTGGCGTGACCGGCGTCTATTACGCCGCGGGCGGCGCCATCTGCCGGTTGATGAACAAGGACCGCGCCAAGCACGGCATCCGCTGCTCGGTGGAGTCCACCGGCGGCTCGGTGTTCAACATCAACACCATCAAGGCCGGCGAACTCGACTTCGGCGTGGCCCAGTCCGACTGGCAGTTCCATGCCTCCAAGGGCTCGGCCGGGTTCGAGAAGGACGGCCCGTTCAAGGAACTGCGCGCGGTGGTCTCGGTGCACCCGGAGCCGTTCACGGTGCTGGCGCGCAAGGAAGCCAACATCACCAAGTTCGAGGACTTCAAGGGCAAGCGTTTCAACGTCGGCAACCCCGGCTCGGGCACGCGCGCCTCGATGGAGTCGCTGCTCACCACCATGGGCTGGAAACTGAGTGACTTCGCGCTGGCCTCCGAGCTCAAGGCCGACGAACACGGCGCCGCATTGTGCGACAACAAGATCGACGGCTTCTTCTACGGTGTCGGCCACCCGGCCGCCAACATCCAGGACCCGGTCACCACCTGCGGCGCCAAGCTGGTTCCGCTGACCGGCCCCGCGGTCGACAAAATCGTCGCCGGCGCACCGTATTACGCCAAGGTCGACATCCCGGGCGGCATGTATGCCGGCAATCCGAATCCGACGCCGACCTACGGCGTGCTGGCGACCTTCGTCTCGTCCACCAAGACGCCGGACGCCGTCGTCTATGAACTGGTCAAGGCCGTGTTCGAGAACTTCGACGACTTCAAGAAGCTGCACCCGGCGTTCGCCAACCTCGATCCGAAAGACATGATCAAGAACGGCAACTCCGCGCCGCTGCATCCGGGCGCCGTCAAGTACTACAAGGAAAAAGGCTGGATGTAAACGACAGGTTGAGCTCGCCCCGGCCCGCCGGGGCTCGGGGCCTGTTCTTCCGGCATGGACCTGCGCCGGGTGGACAGGCCCCTTTTGATTGATGGCACGTCGGACACTCAGAATCTCCAACACCACTATTGCGGGGGACGCCCATGGCAGCGACAGACAACAACACCACTGGCAACACGGCGGACATCGACGTCAACAAGTTGATGGCCGAGTCCGACACCGGCGGCCGCAGTCCGGGGCCGACGGTCCGCAGGCTGATGCTCGGCGTCGCCCTGGCCTGGAGCCTGTTCCAGTTGTGGATCGCCTCGCCGCTGCCGTTCGTCGTCAACTTCGGTGTCTTCAACGACACCCAGTCGCGTTCCATCCACCTGGCGTTCGCGGTCTTCCTGGCCTACATGGCCTATCCGGCGTTCGCCAATTCGCGGCGCGACCGGGTGCCGGTGCTGGACTGGGTATTTGCGCTGGTCGGCGCCTTCTGCGCGTCCTACCTGTTCTTCTTCTACCGTGAGCTGTCCACGCGCCCCGGCCAGCCGATCACGCAGGACCTGGTCGTGGCCGTGGTCGGCATCGTGCTGCTGCTCGAGGCCACGCGTCGCGCGCTGGGCCTGCCGATGGTCATCGTCGCCGTCGTGTTCCTGGGCTACACCTTCGGCGGCCCCTACATGCCCGACCTGATCGCGCACAAGGGCGCGTCGATCTCGCGCGCGATGTCGCACCAGTGGCTGACCACCGAAGGCGTGTTCGGCGTCGCGCTCGGCGTGTCCAGCGGCTTCATCTTCCTGTTCGTGTTGTTCGGCTCGCTGCTGGACCGGGCCGGCGCCGGCAACTACTTCATCAAGAGCGCATTCGCATTGCTCGGCCACATGCGGGGCGGCCCGGCCAAGGCGGCCGTGGTGTCGTCGGCGGCCACCGGCATCATCTCGGGCTCTTCGATCGCCAACGTCGTGACCACCGGCACCTTCACGATCCCGTTGATGAAGCGGGTCGGCTACCGGCCCGACCAGGCCGGCGCGGTCGAGGTGTCGAGTTCGGTCAACGGCCAGATCATGCCGCCGGTCATGGGTGCGGCGGCATTCCTGATGGTCGAATACGTCGGCATCACCTACACCGAGGTGATCAAGCACGCGTTCCTGCCGGCCATCATCTC
>JBFIDI010000271.1:0-7853 GCA_041581405.1 Burkholderiaceae bacterium | reverse complement strand
CGGCGCACGCGTGTTCGCCCGCACGGGGCGCGGCGCCGCGCTGACCGCCGCCGGACGCGCGTTGCTGCCGCGCGCCAATGCCCTGCTGGCCGACGTGCAGTCGCTGACCAGTTTGCTGGCCGACCTCACGGGCGCCGTGTCGGGCACGGTGCGTTTTGCCGTGCAGCCCAGTGTCAGCTGGCCGCTGGCGCACGACCTGCTGACGGTCACGCGCCAGCGCCATCCGTCGATACGGCTGCAGATCAGCGACGGCACCACGCACCAGATCGAGGAATGGCTGGCCGACGGCCGCTGCGACCTGGGCGTGATGTCGCGCGCGCCGTCGCCCGAACACATCGAGGCCTGGCCGCTGTTCTCGTTGCCGCTGCTGCTGGTGTCCCGGGCCGGCGCAGCGCAGACGGCGCGCCCGACGCTGCCGTTCAGCGCGCTGGCCGACGTCGCGCTGGTCGCGCCCACGGCGCCCAACGGCGGGCGCATGCTGCTCGAGGAGGAGGCGCGCCGCCGCGGCCTGCGGCTGAACATCGTGCAGGAGGTCAACTCGGCCAGCCTGGTCAAGCACTTCACGGCACTAGGCGACTTCTGCATGGTCGCGACCTGGCCCTGGGTCGCGGTCGAGGTGGCCGCCGGCGTGTTGTCGGCGACCCGCATCGTGAAGCCGGTGCTGCGCCAGACCTTCAGCCTGGCGGTGGGCGGGCGGCGCCAGCCCAGCGCGGCCGTGCGGGCGGTGGCCGACATCGTGCGCGAACTGATGCCGTCGCAGGGCTGGCAGACGAGCATGGGTGCACCCACCCATGCGCTCACGCAGGCATCGGTCGCGGCGCGCCGGTGACGCCGCGCGGGCCGGGCGCGGGCAGGTCCCGCTCCGTCTCGAGTCAGGTGTCGGTACGCGGGCATTCGAGCGCGTGCAACGCGAGTTCGGCCACGTCGAGTTCGATCTCCACCTCGCGCATCACGGCATGGGTCAGGTGGCCGTCCTGGCGCAGCCGTGCGAGTTCGTGGCGTTGCGCCAGCAGCACGTGCATCGACAGGGTCCGCTGCGCCGCGAGGTACTGGCGATGCGTATTGCCGGCCTCGCCGTCGACGTCGTCCAGCGCGACCAGGCGGCTCTCGTACATGCGCCGCAGCGTCGTCGCCCATTCCCCGATCCTGGGCGACGTGCTCGCCAGCGGCTCGCCGTGCATCACCCGCAGCGCCGCGCTGGCGATGGCCTTGCGTGCATGCCGGGCGCTCAGCAAACCCGTGTCGTCGTGGCTGCGGCGGATCTGCAGCCACGGCAGGATCAGGCCGCTGAGCAGCAAGGTGGCGGCGATGGTTCCGGCCGCCAGGAACACCGCGAGGTCCCGGCCGGGCATCGCCGTGTTGTCGGCGGTGACGAACGGAATGGCCAGTGCCGCGCTCAGTGCCAGCGAGCCGCGCACGCCGCACAACACGGTGACGATCACGGTGCCGAAATGCGACAGGCTCTCGCCGCTCGACGACGGGTGGCGGCGTGCCCGCCAGGCCATCAACAGCGTCCACACCAGGCGCACGGCGAACAGGCACAGCGTCAGCAGCAGCACGTACCCGAGTAGCCGCGGCCAGGTGTAACCCTCGACGCGGGTGAGCACCTGGCGCATCTCCAGGCCCAGCATCACGAACATGGCGCCGTTGAGGCTGAAGGTCACGTTGCTCCACAAGGCATCGCTGTGCAGCCGGGTGGTCGCGTTCTGGTGGCCGCGATCGAGCGCGCCGGTGCACAGGCCTGCGGCCACCACCGCCAGCACGCCCGAGACGCCGAGTTTCTCGGCCGCCATGAATGCCGCGTACGGCGTCATCAGGGCCAGCGTGGTGTCGATGCGCACCGCGTCCGAGCCGCTGTGCATCAGCCGGCGGCGCAACACGGTGGCGACCAGCGCCACCGCGGCGCCGGTGGCCAGGCCGCCGGTGGAGACCGTCAGCATGGCCTGGGCCGCGTCGCCGGCCGAGAACTGCGCCGTCACGGCCGCGGCAACGGCGACCTTGAAGGCGACCAGCGCGAACGCGTCGTTGAGCAGGCTCTCGCCGCTGAGCAGCACCTGCAGCCGATGCGGCAACGCGATCCGGCTCACCACGGTGCCGACCGCCACGGTGTCGGTCGACGCGAGTGCCGCCGCCAGCGCGAACGCCACCGCCAGCGGCATCTGCGGCAACACCGCATGCACCCCGTAGCCGACGACGACGGTGGTGATCGCGACCAGGCCCAGCGCCAGGCCGAGAATCGGGCGGATCGCGCGCATCAGTTCGCGCTTGGGCACCTGCGAGGCCTCGACGTACAGCAGCGGGGGCACCAGGATCACGAACATCAGCGACGCGAGTTCGTGCATGTCCTTGACCGGGCTGTACGCCGACAGCAGGAAACCGGTCGCGATCTGCAGTCCGGCCATGGGCACCGGCAGCCTGCGCCCGACCGCCTGCAGGATGGCCACCGTGCACAACACGGCAAAGACCAGTTCGATGTAAGGCATCGTCGTTACGGCGCCGGGGCCGGGGCGCCGGCGCGGCCGCCATCGGGCTGGCACACCAGCGACGTGCCGGCCGGTGCCAGGCATCGGCCGTGCACGGTGCGCTGGCGGCCGCCAAAGCTGCAGGCCTGTCCGGCCGTCGAATCCCGGCAGGCCTCGAGCGCCTGTGCCGGCGCCCTGCCGCGCGCTGGGGCCGGTGCCGTGCCCTTGACGCAGCGCTGCACGTAGGGATAACGGTCGGTCACCAGGTAGTGGTAGATGCCGCCGGGAAACTCCGGCGTCACGCCGGTGCGACCGTTGCATTCGTCCAGGTCGCCGGAGCCGGCCACGTATTCCCAGTCCTGCTCGAAGCTGCCCATCGGGTACACGCGTACCGGCGGGCGGCCGGCATCCGGCGTGGTCTTGTGCCGGTAGCTGGTGCGCAGCTCCGTGATCGGCGAGCCGGCGTCGTCGGCCACGCGGTAGCCGTAACGGGCGTAGATCGGGAATCCGTCGACGGCCCAGCCGACCAGCGTCATCGCCCGGCCTTTGGCCAGCGTGTCGACCAGGCCTTGCGGAACCCCGTGGTAGTGGTAGCGGCCATCGGGTTGCACATGGGCGTTGTTGGCGTCGGTGCCGAAGAAGAAGTCCGACTGACCCAGGGCCTCGATGCGCCAGCTGCCGTTGCCTGCATTCATGCTGCAATACGCGCCGCTGTCATCGCAGCTGGCGGCGGTGCCGGGATTGAAGCTGATGCCGTTGAGCCCGTAACCGATGAGCCTGGCCGGCATGCCGCCCGGGTGGACGATGGCCGGCTCCAGCGGCATCGTTGCCGCCACCGTCTGCGCGGATATGCCGGTCGGGTTGCCGGGATTCGGAAACCGGCCGATGGCATGGTCCGGAATGCCGTTGGCCGACAACTGCCGCGACTGCGTGTCGCATTGCCAGCGAAAGCGGCTGTCGGCGTCGGCCGACGGGTTGAATCCGCTGCCGGCGTAGTCGCACAACACGCCGGCGGTCGTGGTGCCGGCCGCCGCGGTCGCCGCGTGCACGGGCGCCGGGACCGGCTGCGCAGTGGCGCCGGGGCGCGGCGGCGCACAGGCGGCCAGCACAGGGTCGTGACCATGGCCAGCGCAAGCCGGCAGCCGTGGCGGTGATGCCGGGCGCCCGCGGCGCGTGGGGGAATGGGGTGACGGTCGTGCATGCAGGGGACTCCGGTTGTTGCCGCCGGGCGTTGCGCGCCGGGTCCCGCTGGGGGCCGGCGCGGCGTGTGCGGCGGCGTGGTTCAGGAAAAAAGAGGACGGGCGCTCAGACACTCACGGCGGTCGCGACGCGTTGCACCAGCCAGACCGAACCGGCCGCGATGGCGCTCCACGACGCGAGTCGGTACCCCCATTGCAGGCGGCCGGACGGCAGCAGCACGGCGAGCAGCCGGATCGCGGCCGCGGCGGCCAGCGCGACCGCCAGTTGTCCGGCCTCGATGCCGACGTTGAAACCGGCCAGGCTCCACAGGCGGTTGTCCGCATCCAGGCCCAGGCCGGTCAACGCGCCGGCCAGGCCCAGGCCGTGGATCAGCGCGCAGCAGAACACCAGGGACAGGCGCAACGCGGCCGACCCGGGCCGGGCGCGCCGGCGCGACCACAGGTCGAACCCGGCCATGCCGATGATGGTTGCGGCGATCGCCGGCTCGACGATGGTCGACGGCACGCTCCAGCCGCCCCAGGCCGTGGCAAACAGCGTGATCGCATGCCCGGCCGTGAAGGCGCTCAAGGCCAGCACCGTCTGGCGCAGGCTCCAGCCGGTGGCCAGCACCACCAGCAGGAACAGCAGGTGGTCGAGTCCGCCGAGCACGTGTTCGGCGCCCAGCCGCACATGGTCGGTGAAGCTGCTCCAGGCCGACGGCAACACCCCATGCTGGCCGTGCCCGGGCGACAACACCATGCGCTGCGTCCGTGCGCCATCGGTGACGACGATCTGCTGCCGGCGCTCGATGTCGGCGCTGCCGAACAGCGACAGGCCGAGGCGCAGTGGCCCGCCGTCGGTGTCCAGCGCAAAACGACCCATCACCACGAGCTGGGTGGCCGCGTCGCGGTGCATGTCGTCCTGCGGCGACAGGCCCAGCATCAGGCCTTCGAGCGGCCGCGGTCCGTTGTTATCGTCGAGCCGCACGCCGCGCTGGATCTGCGTCTCGATCGACCTGCCATGGGCACGCAGCTCCGCGACCGACAACGCGCCATCGCCGTCGTCGTCGATGCCGGCAAAGGCCGAGACCGGCAGCGACAACACCAGGAAGGCCCCCTGGCCGACGATGTTCAGCGTGCCGCGCTGCGCCACCATCAGGTGGGCGTGGGCGCTGTGCAGCGTGGCCAGCAGCATCAGCGTGGCGGTCACCAGCGCGCGCAGCCAGGCGGCGCCGCGGCGCGGGCGAGGGGGTGCGTGGCGGGCGGTGTGCATGGTGGGGTTCATCGGATCGGGTTCCGCGTCGTGTTCAGGGAGTCGGCGGGCCGAACGGGCCGGCGCTTGCCGTCACCGCCCCCCGCGGGCCATCAGCAGGCCAGCAGCAGGCCGATCGCCGCCAGCGCGAGAGCGGTGCCGGCACAGGCCAGCGCCGGACGCCGCAACCGGCTCAGGCGGCTGCGGGAGTCGTACAGGGACCGCATCGTGTGTCCGTGCTCATGGGGACGGTGTCGTGGTCATGCCGGCACCAGCTTGCGGCGCGTTGGCCGGGCGGCAGGCCAGGGGCCGTCCTTCGGGCGCCTCGCAGGTACCGCTGGCCGAGCCACGGTCGCCGCTGAAGCTGCAGGCGTCGCCTTGCTGGAGCGTCTTGCACGCGGTCAATGCCTCCGCCGGCGGCTGGCCGCCGCGCGGCGGTTGTCGGGACTGCTGCTGGGCCGTGCAGGCGGCCGCCGACAGCGACAACACGAGGGCAACGAGGTGAAAGGGGCGCAGGACGCGGCGGTTCGAGACGATCATGGTGTGACTCCAGGGGTTGCCGGGTCGATTCCCGGATGCCGTGCAGTGTGGGGTTGCAATGTGGAGCGAATACGGAGGCTTCTCCATCGGTTCTCCACATTCGCCATGCACAATGGAAAACCGATGCGCACCCGACTGGCCCATACCCTGTCCCTCTGGTTGCTCGGGGCCGTGGCACTGAGCGTGTTGTCCATGGGGGGCCTGACGGCCTGGAACCTGCGCCAGGGCTTCGGCGCCTACCTGCAGGCGCGTGACGCCGAGCGGCTCGACCGGTTCGCGGCGCTGGTGGCGTTGAACCTGGCCGATGCCCGCCAGGGCGGCACGCTCGACGTGGCCGCCGCGCGGCCCGACATGCAGGCCTTGTTGCACGCGTTCGCACTGCAGGAGGGCGTGGTGCCGTCGCGCGCGCCGTCGTCCCCCCGGCATGCTGTGCCGAACGACGCGCCGCGGCCCGAGGTTCCGCCGCCGCTGTCCGGGGCGCAGCCCCCGGCGCCCCCACCAGGCCCCGGCCCCGGCGCCGGGGACCGCTTCGGCGCGCGGGTGGCGCTGGCGCTGCCCGACGGCCGCCACTGGGTGGGGCCGGCCATCGACGGCGACGCTGCCGGCGTGGTCGAGCGGCCGGTGCGGGTCGACGGCACGGTGGTGGCGCTGGCGCGCCTGCGGCCGCTGGCGCCGGCGCCCGATGCCAGCGAGACCCGCTTCCTGCAGTCGCAATACCTGGGCATCGCCGTACTCGCGTCGGTGCTGATGCTGCTGGCGCTGGCCGGCGCCTTGTGGCTGGCGCGCCAGTGGGTCCGCCCGCTGCACGCGGTGCAGGATGCGACGGCCCGTATCGCCCGCGGCGAACTCGCGGTGCGCGTGCCGATCGTGCGCGGCGACGAGATCGGCGACCTGGTGCACAACGTCAACGCCATGGCCGAGAGCCTGCAGCGCATCGAGGGCGCGCGCCGGCGCTGGCTGGCCGATCTGTCGCACGAACTGCGCACGCCGCTGACGGTGCTGCGCGGCAACATCGAGGCCCTGGTCGATGGCGTGCGGCCGCTGACGCCGCAGGCGGTCACGGCGCTGCGCGAGGACGTGTTGCGCCTGGGCCGCCTGGTCGAGGAACTGCACCTGCTGGCGATTGCCGACCTGCAGCCGCTGCCGTGCCACTTCGCCGACGTCAACGCCGCGCGACTCGTGCTTGATGCCGTGTCGCGCCACGAGCGGCTGGCCGCCAACGCCGGCCTGCGCCTGCAGGGGCCGGGCGACGGGACGCCGCCGCTGCCGGTGCACTGGGACGCGACCCGCATCACGCAGCTGCTCGACAACCTGCTGCAGAACAGCCTGCGCTACACCGACGCGCCGGGCTCCGTGGCCGTGGATCTGCGTCGCGTCGCCGACCGGGTGCAGCTGCGCGTGCAGGACAGCGCACCCGGCGTCCCCGAGGCCGACCTGGCGCGGGTGTTCGAGCCGTTGTGGCGCGCCGATCCGGCGCGCGAGCGCCGTGGCGGTGGCAGCGGACTGGGGCTGGCCATCTGCGAGGCCATCGCCAAGGCCCATGGCGGGCGGGTGCGGGCCAGCGCGTCGGAGCTGGGCGGCCTGTGCATCGTCGTCGATCTGCCGCTGCGCGGCGGCACGGAGACCGCATGACCACGCCCGATGGCGCCACGGTGCTGGTGGTCGAGGACGACCCCGGCATCGCGCAGCTGCTGCTCGACTACCTGCGCGCCGAGGGACACGTGGCCGAGTCGGTCGCCGATGGCAACGTGGCCGTGCAGCGCGTGCGCCAGCTGCGCCCGGACCTGATCCTGCTCGACCTGATGCTGCCCGGCCAGGACGGCATCGGCGTGTGCCGGGCCGTGCGCCGGTTCAGCGACGTGCCCATCATCATGCTCACCGCGCGCATCGAGGAGGTCGACCGCCTGCTCGGCCTCGATACCGGCGCCGACGACTATGTCTGCAAGCCCTTCAGCCCGCGCGAGGTGATGTCGCGCGTGCGGGCGCAGCTGCGGCGCGCCCAGGGCCGCTTGCAGGCGGGCGCGCAGCCGTGGCAGGTCGACGACGCGGGGCTGCGCATCACCTGGCGCGGCACGGTGCTGAACCTGACGGTGCTGGAGTTCCGCATGTTGCGGCTTCTGCTGGGCCAGCCGGGCCGGGTGTTTTCGCGCGCGCAGCTGCTGGGCAGCCTGCACGCCGACGAGCGCGACGTCAGCGACCGCGCCATCGACAGCCACGTGAAGAACCTGCGCCGCAAGATCGTCGCGGTCGACCCCGACTTCGACTGCATCGGCTCGGTGTACGGGGTGGGTTATTGCTTCGAGGCGCCGCCGCACGGCTGAGCGGTGGCGGCTCCGTGTTGGCACGACACGGCGCGGCGGATGTGGCGGCGGTTCGCAGGGCGCTATATTCGTGGTTGCCGATGCATCCCCGCGGGATGCT
>JBFIDI010000270.1:0-7863 GCA_041581405.1 Burkholderiaceae bacterium | reverse complement strand
CCTGATCTACGGCAGCTACCGCAAGCCGCGCGAGCTGATCTGGGTGTTCGGTTGCGCGATCTTCCTGTGCCTGATGGCCGAGGCCTTCATGGGTTACCTGCTACCCTGGGGCCAGATGAGCTACTGGGGTGCGCAGGTGATCGTGAACCTGTTCGCCGCGATTCCCTTCGTCGGCCCCGACCTCGCGCTGCTGATCCGCGGCGACTACGTGGTGGGAGACGCCACGCTGAACCGCTTCTTCAGCTTCCACGTGATCGCAGTGCCGCTGGTGCTGCTGGGCCTGGTGGTGGCGCACATCATCGCGTTGCACGAGGTCGGCTCGAACAACCCCGACGGCATCGAGATCAAGGCCAACAAGGACAAGAACGGCGTTCCGGTCGACGGCATTCCGTTCCACCCGTATTACACGGTGCACGACATCTTCGCGGTCAGCATGTTCCTGATGGTGTTCAGCGCCATCGTGTTCTTCGCGCCCGAGTTCGGCGGTTATTTCCTCGAATACAACAACTTCATCCCGGCCGATCCGCTTAAGACACCGCTGCACATCGCACCGGTCTGGTACTTCACGCCGTATTACTCGATGCTGCGCGCGATCACCGACGAGATGATGTATGCGCTGATCGCCTCGGTGCTCGGTGGCGCGGCCTTGCTGGTGTTCAAGGTCAAGATGCCGTCCTTCCTCAAGCCGGTCGTGGTCGTCGGTGCGCTGGTCGTCGCGGCCATGATGATGAGCATCGACGCCAAGTTCTGGGGTGTGGTCGTGATGGGTGGAGCCGTCATCATCCTGTTCTTCCTGCCCTGGCTGGACTTCAGCCCCGTCAAGTCGATCCGGTATCGGCCGAACTGGCACAAGTATCTGTACGCGGTGTTCGTGTTCAACTTCATCGTGCTGGCCTACCTGGGCGTGCAGCCGCCGTCGCCGATCGGCGAGCGGGTGTCGCAGCTCGGTACCCTGTTCTATTTCGCATTCTTCCTGCTGATGCCGTGGTGGAGCAAGCTGGGCGAGCCCAAGCCGGTGCCCGAGCGCGTGACTTTTACCGCCCACTGAGCGAGCCGGAGAAAACCAGAATGAAAACAGCATCCATCGTGAGCAAGGCCTTGTGGGCCATCGTGGCATCGGTCGGTGTGATGGCGGGTACTACCGCCCACGCGGCCGGTGGCGGAATCGCCTGGGACAAGGCGCCCGACAAGACCAACGACCTCGTCGCCCTGCAAAACGGAGCCAAGCTCTTCGTCAACTACTGCCTGAACTGCCATTCGGCGGCTTTCATGCGCTACAACCGCCTGACCGACATCGGCCTGACCGTCGACCAGATCAAGGACAACCTGTTGTTCACGACCGAAAAGGTCGGTGACACCATGGTCGCGGCGATCGATCCCAAGGAGGCCAAAGAGTGGTTCGGCGCGAACCCACCGGACCTGACCGTCATCGCGCGCTCGCGCTCGGCCGCCGGCCAGGGCAGCGGGGCCGACTATCTCTATACCTTCCTGCGCACCTTTTATCCGGATCCGACCAAAGCCACCGGCTGGAACAACCTGGCCTTCCCCAATGTGGGCATGCCGCATGTGTTGTGGCAGCTGCAGGGCACGCGCACGCCGGTGTATGAAACCAAGACCGAACATGGCCACGAGGTGCAGGTCTTCAAGGGCTGGCAGCAGGAAACGCCGGGTACGATGACCCAGGTGCAGTACGACTCGGCCATGGGCGACCTGGTGAACTACCTGCAATGGATGGCGGAGCCGGCCCAGAACACGCGCAAGCGTGTCGGTGTCTGGGTCCTGTTGTTCCTGGGCCTGCTCACCGTGGTCACGTGGCGCCTGAACGCGGCCTACTGGAAAGACGTCAAGTAAGGCGGCAGGAGTCCAGGCCGCGACCCTGCGCACGCGGCTTGTGTTTTCAGAGTGGGTTTGCCAAGATGCATCCCACTCTTTTTCGTTTCGGCGCCGTGCTGGCGATGTTTCAGCCGGACCCGAAACTGTGTTTTGATTTTGAGGAGCTCCCACCATGATGGTGCTGTATTCAGGAACCACCTGCCCGTTTTCCCACCGTTGCCGGTTTGTGCTGTTCGAAAAGGGGATGGACTTCGAGATCCGGGACGTCGACCTCTACAACAAGCCGGAAGACATCAACGTGATGAATCCGTACGGGCAGGTCCCGATCCTGGTCGAGCGCGACCTGATCCTGTACGAGTCGAACATCATCAACGAATACATCGACGAGCGTTTCCCGCATCCGCAACTGATGCCCGGTGACCCGGTCGACCGGGCACGGGTCCGCCTGTTCCTGCTCAACTTCGAGAAGGAGCTGTTCGTGCATGTGTCCACGCTGGAGTCGCGCGTGGCCAAGGGCAACGAGAAACTGCTGGAGAAGGCGCGTGCCCACATCCGCGACCGGTTGACCCAGCTCGCGCCGATCTTCCTGAAGAACAAATACATGCTGGGCGAAGGGTTCTCGATGCTGGACGTGGCGATCGCACCGCTGCTGTGGCGCCTGGACTACTACGGCATCGACCTGAGCAAGAACGCCGCGCCGCTGCTCAAGTATGCCGAGCGCATCTTTTCGCGACCGGCGTATATTGAGGCCTTGACCCCGTCGGAAAAGGTCATGCGCAAGTAAACCGTTTCCCGCCCGCTGATGATCGACGCCCAAACCTCCAGTTCGACCCGCCCCTACCTGATCCGCGCGCTCTACGAGTGGTGCACGGACAACGGGCTGACGCCGTACGTGGCGGTGCAGGTCGACGACTCGGTGCAGGTGCCGCGCGAATACGTGAAGGACGGCGAGATCGTCCTGAACATCAGTTTCGACGCGACCAGCGGGCTGGAACTCGGCAATGAATTCGTGGCCTTCAGCGCCCGCTTTGCGGGCAAGGCGCGCGAGATCATGATTCCGGTGGACCGGGTGATCGCGATCTACGCGCGGGAGAACGGCCAGGGCATGGCCTTTCCCCGGCCCGCGGTGCCAGGGCCGGATGCCACGGCCGCGTCGCCGGCGTCTCCCGCGGTCGCTGCAACCCCGGCCGGCAAGGATGCGACACCACATGCCGACACCGAGGTCAAACTGGTCGAATCCGTGCCACCACCGGCGTCCGGATCTGCGCGTGGAAAGCCCGATCCCGATACATCCGGCCCCACCAAGCGACCCAAGCTCACCCGCATCAAGTGAGCGTTGATCCCGGGCCGAGGCGCGCCGGCGGATCGATCTTGTAGAATTTCCCCGTGCCGATTTAGCTCAGTTGGTAGAGCAACCGCCTTGTAAGCGGTAGGTCGTCAGTTCGATTCCGACAATCGGCACCACTTCTTTATTTCAGGTCAGGTCCATCCTCTTCTGATCCACCGACAACTGCTTGCTGGTCGGTCCGCCCGCCGCCGGGGACAACCGACCTGTCACGTCCGCACAGCGGGTCTGCGCACACCGATGGCGCAGTCCATGCACATGGTCGATACCGACCTTCGCGGTCCGGGCCTTGAATCGGTTGAGCTGGCGCAAGTCATCCGGATCGTTCCCGGGCATCGGTATCCGCTTGCTCTGCGCACAGGGACATCCGTGGCGCTTGCGCGAAGTCGGCGAGCCGGGGACTCGGCACCCCCGTCGCAGCGTACGGCCGTATCTCTTCCGGGTGCTGGCGCAGGTAACGCATCAGCGTGCGGCGTTTCTCGGGGCCACGCACGCCCTCGGCGCCGAGCGTCGCGGCATCGGCCAGCAGGCTGGGGAATCTGTCCTCCACCCGCTCGTAAATGGAGCGCCAGAGTTTTTTGAGCGTGTGCGGGGAGGTCCCGAGCAGCGCAGTGATCAGCTCGTCCGGCTCGTCGGACAAGGCGCGCCGCAACAGGCGCTGCTCGGCCCCACGAAAGCCGAAGATCGGCGCGCAGTGTTCGAAGATTTCCCGCAAATGAATGCCGGGAAGTTGGCGCAGCGCCTCCGCGCGCTGCAAGCCGAACAGCTCGGGCCGTGTCTGCTGATGCATGTCAACGGTGGCGGGGTTGTGCAGGCTGCGCTGCAGCATGCCGACGCTGCGCATGTAGGTCTGCTCGACCTGCCAGGCCTCCTGATAGATCTCTCTCACCCGATGCCCGGCATGCGCCTGGCGCAAGGCGGTCAGGCCGGCCGAAATCACCGCCACGGCCTGCGGATCCCCGATGTCCATATTGGACTGCTGGTAGTGCAACACCATGAAGCTCACACCTTCGTCTTCACCCCGGGAGGCATTCGCCCGCGCCATTTCGCGCTCACTGGGTGGTCGGGTGTGCCCGGCCAGCAGATCGGCATAAAGCTCTCGAGTGACCCACGGCGACACGGGGCTGCGCAAGCGTTGTTGCCAGCGCTCGTCGAGCGCGATCGCCATGCCGATGCCGTGAATGCGTCGGCCGGCCGGCGCACTCACGTCCTCGATCACGTCGGCATTGAATCCAGGATGTTGCAGCAACTCACCCCACAATGCCGGTAGTTGCGCGCGTGTGCTCTCGTCCAGCGCCAGCCAGCCAGGCAACAGACGCAGCGCAGCGCCGAAGTCGCGGGGTTGCAGCAGCCGACGCTGCAGCGCTGGTCTGGTGAGCGAAGTGGTGGGCATGGCGTCGACGGGCCGGGAAGGTGCGACATTCTAGGAGCCTGTCGTGTATGCAAGTGGCCCATACACCCGGTACCGCGCACAGGCTCTTTTAGAGGTCTGGTTACGGTGCAAATGTCCGCCGATCATTGCGACCTTCATAACCAACCGAGCCGGATCGTTCCCATGCGCCTTACCACCAACACCAGCCTGCTGCTGGCCATTGCCGTCATCCTGACCACCACCTTATGCGTGCCCACGGCGGCCGTCGCCGGCGAGGTGCGCTGGACCGAATGGAAGTCTGCCCGCGCCGGCACGAACGGCGATGCGGTCGGCCAGATCGACCTCGGAGACGGCGCGATGGTCGATGTCGCCTACCGCGGCCAACTCGCGTTCTGGGACGCGCCCGGCAGCACCTCCTACTGGGCGGACGGTGGCGGCACCTTCACCAGCAGCGCTGTCGACAATGGTCCCGGCAACAGCGGCATGGTCGCGTTGTCCCGACTCGGCACCCGCACGGTGAGTTTTTCGCAAGCGGTCGAAAACGTCTTCTTCGCATTCGTCGGCCTGAACGCCGTCGGCTACGATTTCGACCAGGACTTCACGATCCTGAGCAGCGGCGCGGGCCATCTGGGCAGCGGCAGCTTCAGCAAGATGCTCACCGCGGAGGGCAAATACCGGTTGATGGGCACCGGCGAGCCTCACGGCATGATCCTGTTCAATGGACCGGTATCGTCCGTCAGTTGGACCAGCCTCGCGAACGAGTCGTGGAATGGTTTCACCGTCGGCACTTACGGCGGCGTGACGCCGGTGCCCGAACCCGGCATCTGGGCCATGATGGGCCTGGGGGTTCTGGTCATCGGCTGGAAGCGCCGCAGGACGGCCGGCGTCACTGCCGCATCAACGGCGCCTGCGGCATTCGCGTAAGGGGGTGGCAGCCGCCGGGTTTGAACCCAGTGTCCGGCCACACTGCACGCAGGAACGGCATCAGGCCCGCGTGAAAGCCGCGTGCACCGCGCTCTGCGCGCTGCCGTGCGGCTGCAAGCGCACGACCGCAAACGGCAGGAGCCGCTGTGCCGATACATCACCCGACCGGCGCTCTCCATTGCACGGGTACAGCTCAACGCTGCTGGTCAGGGGGAGCTCGAGCTCTGCGCGGCAGACTGCCGAAACGCTGCATGACACTCGCCGGCTCGGACCTGCTGGTCGAGAGGCCATTCTTCAGTCTCAACCGGGGTATCACATGGAACGGAATCTGCGGCGCCTCTACGAAATGCCTGTCGTCTTTGCCAGGGCGCACGCTGTCTTGGTGGCGCAGTTCGGCTCCTTCCATGATGTCAGCCTCACCAGGAAAAGCTCGCTTCGGTTGGCAGACCGCAACTTGCAGTGATCGAGTCGGCTGGGGCTCCGGAGCCTGTCGCCCCTGCCAGCGATGACGACCTGCAGTCGATGAGCTATCGCCTCATGCGGTCGGCGACCAATGACGATGCCGAACGCGTCTCATCCTTGACAGCATCCCTGTGCGCGAGAGTCAGCTTCCCTTGTCGGAGACCTGCCCCTTCGAGTCGGTAGGGCCGGAGCGCCCATCCGCAATCGCAGACGTTGGCCAGCGCCGCAAATCGCCCGAAAAACCAGGCCGTTTGCACCCAGCCTTCTTGCAGCCCCTGACGCAATGCCCGATTCGTGGCTGCCTTTGAATTTCGCACGATCAACCGGTCTCAGCCGGGCCTGTTTCGGCCCGAATCCGAAGCGGCCCGCCTTGCGGTACGATGAGGCCGATGGCCCTGTGGCATTGCGGTGTTGGGCTGTTTTGAAGCAAAATCCCTCTTTTTTGCTGGCGACACCCTGACGCTACGGAAATTGTCGGTACTTTTCAAGCTGCATGGACGGATGTCCATATTCCATGCGCTCTGGCGCCTGCAGAGTGGTCCTGACAATCACCCGCACCAGACCAGCGGCCCAGTTCAACGGGCCCGGGAATCCTGTACTTTGAGCCGTATCGAGCGGCTTTCCCAGCCTTTGGTGCGCAGGTGGGCTTCCAGGGCGGGCAGCAGCTGGCGCATCTTGGCTGCTGCGGCGTTGTTGTCGAGCAGCAGGCACCACTGGTTTGCGTCGAGGGGGCCGGCTTTGACGGCGCCGCGCAACGTGGCCGGAATCAGCGGCTGCACCGCGGTGAGTCGCGCAACCGATTCGCGCCCGAGCTGCGCCAGTCGCGCCAGGGTAGGCGAGGCTTCGGTGGCTTGCTGCAGGGTGACGGATTGGGCGCGGCGTTCCATGGCACCGGTCGATGGATGGAGGTTGGAATGCATTTGATTATCACGGATCCATGGCTGGCCAAGCGCCAGGCGGTTCATCTCTCCGGGACCCGGCTGGTCTTGTCGGCCTTGCTGGCGTCTCTGGTCCTGATGCTGGTGGCCGCCGCCATGTACCACTGGGTGTTCCTCAAGGGCGCGCGCGAGCGCTGGCCGGTGGTTGGCGCGCTGGTGCGGCTCGTGGTTCAGGACGAGTTCGAGCAGCGCGACCGGTTCATGCGCGAGAACCTGGATGTGCTGGCGCGCCAACTGGGCGAAATGCAGGCCAAGCTGACGCAGCTCGAGTCGCTGGGCGAACGCGTGTCCGGCCTGGCCGGCATCAATGCCGGGCTCGTCAAGGCCAAGCCGGGACAGGGCGGCGCCCTGGTGACCGGCCGACCGTTGTCGGTGGATGAGTTGCAGGCCACGCTGGCCGATCTCGATCGCCTGACCGCGCAGCGCACCGATCTGCTGACCGTGCTGGAGTCACGGCTGTTCGACCAGAAGATGCGCGACATGATGGTGCCCACGCAAAAGCCGCTGGCCGATGGCAACCTGGGGTCGAACTTCGGCTGGCGCATCGATCCGATCACGGGCCGGTCTGCGCTGCACACCGGGCTCGACTTCCAGGCCGACAAGGGAACCCCGATCCTGGCGGCCGCGGGCGGCGTGGTCGTGGTGCAGGAGTACCACTCCGCGTACGGCAACATGGTCGAGATCGACCACGGCAACGACCTGGTGACGCGGTACGCCCATGCGTCGTCCGTGTTCGTCAAGAAGGGCGACCTCGTGCGGCGCGGGCAGAAGATCGCGGCTGTCGGCTCCACCGGGCGCTCCACCGGGGCCCACCTGCATTTCGAGGTTCTGGTCAGCGGCGTGCCGCAGGATCCGCAGAAATTTCTGGCTGCCGGCGATTCGCTGGTTGCGCAGCAACAGGCGAGCCGTGCGGCCTCGGCGGCACCGCGTGCGAGCACGGCGGCCCGCCCGGTCAAGGCCAAGACCGGGCGCAGGTAAAATCGCCGCTT
>JBFIDI010000269.1:0-7865 GCA_041581405.1 Burkholderiaceae bacterium | reverse complement strand
GCCGCCTGCGCGGGCGCGCGCGCGGCGGGCGACGGTCTTGCCGCCCCGGCTTGCGCTTGCCCGGCGGGCGCCGCCGCAGGCGCCGGCGATGCGGCCGGGCGCGGCGCCGGGGCATCGCGCCCCACGTTGCCCGCGCCTTCGACCTCGATGCGGATCAGCTCCGCGCCGACCGGGATCGTCTGGCCCAGTTCGCCGCCGAGCGCCGAAACCGTTCCCGCGACCGGCGAGGGGATCTCGACCGTCGCCTTGTCGGTCATCACGTCGGCCAGCACCTGGTCTTCGGTGACGGTGTCGCCCACCTGCACGTGCCAGGCCACGACCTCGACCTCGGTGATGCCTTCGCCGAGGTCGGGCATCTTGACGGTATGGTTGGCCATCGTCGTCATGCCTCCATGGTGCGTTGCAAGGCGGCGCCCACGCGCGCCGGTCCGGGGAAATACGCCCACTCCTGCGCATGCGGATACGGCGTGTCCCAGCCGGTCACGCGTTCGACAGGTGTCTCCAGGTGATAGAAGCAGTGTTCCTGCACCAGCGCGACGAGTTCGGCGCCAAAGCCGCTGGTGCGCGTTGCCTCGTGTACGACCACGCAGCGCCCGGTCTTCTTGACCGAGGCGACGATGGTGGGCAGGTCCAGCGGCCAGATGCTGCGCAGGTCGATGATCTCGGCGTCGATGCCGGTCTCGTTGGCCGCCGCCTCCGACACGTAGACCATGGTGCCGTAGGTCAGTATCGTCAGTGCACGGCCCTCGCGGAACACGGCTGCGCTGTCCAGCGGCACGGTGTAGTGGCCCTCGGGCACGTCGGCCAGCGCATGGCCGGACCACGGCGTGGCGGGCTTGTCGTGGTGGCCGTCGAACGGGCCGTTGTACAGGCGCTTGGGCTCCAGGAAAATCACCGGGTCGTTGTTCTCGATGCAGCTGATCAGCAGCCCCTTGGCGTCGTACGGGTTCGACGGCATCACGGTGCGCAGGCCGCTGACATGGGTGAACAAGGCCTCGGGGCTCTGGCTGTGGGTCTGTCCGCCGTAGATGCCGCCGCCACACGGCATGCGTATCGTCAGCGGCGCGGTGAAGTCGCCGGCCGAGCGGTAACGCAGCCGCGCTGCCTCGGACACGATCTGGTCGCAGGCCGGGTAGAAGTAGTCCGCGAACTGCACCTCGACCACCGGGCGCAGGCCGTAGGCCGCCATGCCGATCGCGGTGCCGACGATGCCGCCCTCCGAGATCGGCGCGTCGAAGACCCGCGTCTTGCCGTATTTCTTCTGCAGCCCGTCGGTGCAGCGGAACACGCCGCCGAAATAACCGACGTCCTGCCCGTAGACGACGACGTTGTCGTCGCGCTCGAGCATCACGTCCATCGCCGAGCGCAGGGCCTGGATCATCGTCATCTGCATGCGCGGTCTCCCTTCAGTCGCCCAGGAGCTGGCTGCGCTGCATCTGCAGATGCGCCGGCACCGACTCGAACACATCGTCGAACATGGTCGCGGCGCCAGCCAGGTGGCCCCGGCTCAGCGATCCGTAGGACTCGGCTTTCTTCAGCGCGGCGCCGACCTCGGCGTCGAGCGCCTTGCGCGTGGCTTCGTGTTCGTCCTTGGACCACACGCCGAGTTTTTCCAGATGTTGCGCCAGCCGCGTGACCGGATCACCCAGCGGGAAATGCGACCAGTCGTCGGCCGGCCGGTAGCGCGAGGGATCGTCGGACGTGGAATGGGCGCCGCCGCGATACGTGACCCATTCGATCAGCGTCGGGCCCAGGTTGCTGCGGGCCCGCTCGGCCGCCCAGCGCGACGCCGCATACACGGCCAGGAAGTCGTTGCCGTCGACCCGCAACGAGGCGATGCCGCAACCCACGCCGCGCGCGGCGAACGTGGTCGCCTCGCCGCCGGCAATCGCCTGGAAGGTCGAGATCGCCCACTGGTTGTTGACCACGTTCAGGATCACCGGTGCACGGTAGACATGGGCGAAGGTCAGCGCAGTGTGGAAGTCGGACTCCGCCGTGGCGCCGTCGCCGATCCAGGCCGACGCGATCCGGGTGTCGCCCTTGATGGCCGAGGCCATGCCCCAGCCGACCGCCTGGATGACCTGGGTGGCCAGGTTGCCCGAGATCGAGAAGAACCCGGCGCGTTTGTACGAATACATGACTGGCAGCTGCCGGCCCTTGAGCGGGTCGCGTTCGTTGGACATCAGCTGGCAGATCATGTCGACCATGTCGACGTCGTCGCGCGCCAGCAGCAGGCCTTGTTGCCGGTAGCTGGGAAAGTTCATGTCGCCGGGCTCCAGCGCCAGCGCATGTGCCACGGCAATGGCTTCTTCCCCCAGGCACAACATGTAGAACGAGATCTTCTTCTGCCGCTGCGCGATCAGCATGCGCGCATCGTAGGCGCGGGTCTTGAGCATGGCGCGCATGCCGGCGCGCAGCTGGTCGGTGCCGATCTGCGGTGCCCACGGGCCGGTTGCGTTGCCGTCCTCGTCCAGCACCCGGACCAGGCTGTAGGCGAGGTCACCGGTGCTCGCCGGCGGCGCATCCACCGGCGGTCGGCGCACCTGGCCTGCCGGCGAGAGATGCAGATAGGAGAAATCGGTCTCGCGACCGGGTCGCCCGGTGGGTTCGGGCACATGCAGCCTCAGCGCAGATGGTTGCGTCATCGTCTGACCTCCTGCAAGCATCCTAACGTGCGGCCGGCGTCGCTGCAAATCGTTGCCGCGTCCGGTGCGCCGGGCGGGGTGATACGTCGCGCCCGCTTTGTAAAACACCTGGCAGATGGGTCCGGGCGGCGGTCGCGGGCGCGGTTGCGACGGTAGGATGCATGTTTTATTCGTCACACATCACAGGAGGTTGCATGGCAGGCTGGTACGAGATCACGAAGAGCGACAAGGGGCGTTTCTCGTTTGTGCTCAAGGCGGGCAACAACGAGGTCATTCTTCGCAGCGAACAATACGAAAGCAAGGCGGCCGCGAACAACGGCATCGCGTCGGTGCAGACCAACAGCCCGAACGAGGCGCGTTACGTGCGCAACGACGCTTCCGACGGCCGCCCGTATTTCAACCTGCGGGCCGGCAACAACCAGATCATCGGCACCAGCCAGATGTACGCCAGCGCGGCCAGCCGCGACAACGGCATTGCATCGGTCATGACCAACGGTCCGTCCACGACGGTCAAGGACCTGAGCTGATAATGGCGGGATGAACCAGCCATTCTCCGTAGACCAGCCCGCACGGGCCGACATCGAGGCCACGCCCGGGCCGGCCTTGCTGCAGTTCGGCACCGACTGGTGCGGGCATTGCAAGGCGGCCCAGACGCCGGTGCACCAGGCCCTGCAGGGCTTTCCCGGGGTGCGCCACATCAAGGTCGAGGATGGACCGGGTCGCGTGCTCGGGCGCTCGTATGCGGTCAAGCTGTGGCCCACACTCGTGTTCCTGCGCGACGGACAGGAGGTCGGCCGCCTGGTTCGGCCGGTGGACAGCGCGCCGGTGCGTGAACAACTGGCACAACTGGTCGGCAGTCCCGGCTGAGCGCCGCGGGGCGTGATCCCGGCACCGGCCCGCAGCCGGCAGGCCGGCCGGCGCGACCCGCGTCGATGCCGCTCAGCAGCGATGGAGTGCACCGTTCTGGTGCCAATTTTCCGGCTCTCGCGGCCGCATCCGCACCAGCTGTGGGTGCTTGACGACAAATCCGCACCAGAAACACGCCTTTTTCATGGGATCTTGTGCGTCGCAGCATCGGCGCATGGATAATCAGGGTTTTCCCTAGTACCCATTCGTCGCCCGTCTTCCGTCGGCGACAACACCATCATGAATCATCTGTTTTTCCTGTGGTCCGCCGTTCGTGCGATGACGCAGGCGTATACGCGCCACTCCGACAACCAGGAGCAACGTGCCGTCGAAGCCTATCTGGCCACGGTGCAATCGGCCAGCGAGCTGGAGTATCGCGAGCGCCAGTGGCTGCGCGCGCACAGCTGAACCCGTTTTCCCCTGTCATTCCTTCGTTTCCAACCCGCCCACCATCATGAGCATCCTGCTTTTCCTCAAGTCCCTGTTCGAGCAGCCGCGTTTCGAGTCCGGCGCCCGTGTCAACCACGTGCGTGGCGGATCCATCCAGCGCACGGACGGTTATGTCGTCGGCCAGACCGAGTTCGGCGTCTGGGTCGAATGGCCGCGTGGCGGGCGCAGCCTGCTGCCGGGCGGCGAACTGGCCCGCATCGGCTGATTTCCTTCCGGGGGACGGCCTGTCACCAGGCCGTCCAGCCTCCGTCGACGGTCAGGTTCTGGCCGGTGATCCACTTGCCGGCCGGTGACGCAAACAGGGCGACCGCACCCTTGAGGTCCCGCGGTTCGCCCAGGCGGCCCAGCGGCACCATGTTGCGGAAGTTCTCGCGCGTGAACGCGTTGAGCGTGGGTTTGGGTATCTGGCCCGGGCTGATGCAGTTCACCGTGATGTCGTGCTGGGCCAGTTCGCAGGCCAGCGCCCGCGTCAGGTTCAGGACCGCGCCCTTGGCGGCGTGGTAGGACTGGGTCGAGCGCTTGTAGCCCGGCGCATACAGCCGGGGATCGCTGCCCAGCATCGCGTGCAGCGAGCCGATCGTGATGATGGCGCCGCTGCGCCGCGGCGTCATGGCCCGCGCCGCGCTTTGTGCGCTCACCAGCGTGGTGGTCACGTTCAGGCGCAAGGTCGTCTCGAAATCGGCCACCGATATGTGCGGCGCCATGTCCACGCCGTGCGCGCCACCGGCGTTGCAGACCATCACGTCGAGCCGCCCGTGGCGGCCCACGATGTCCTGCACGACCTGCTCCATGGCCGCTTCGTCGGCGGCGTCCGCCGCAACCGCGTGTGCCGCCAGCCCTTGCGCGGCGAGTTCGGCCGCACTCGCGCGTACCACGTCCTCGCGGCGTCCCAGCAGGTAGACGGTGGCGCCGAGTTCGGCCAGGCCGGTGGCCATGGCCAGCCCCAGGTGGGTACCGCCGCCGGTGACGATGGCGACCTGGCGGTGCAGGGACAACCAGTCGGGCAGAGTGGGGGGATTCATGGCGGAGTCCGGATTCGGGTTCATGGTCATGTTCATGCGGCCCGCAACACCCGGCCGGGCCGGGCCGCGGTCTGCCGCCCGTCGGTGACGACCGCCATGCCGTTGACGAACACATGCGAAATGCCGCCGGCCTGCTGGCACGGCGCCAGGTAGGTCGCGCGGTCCCGCACCTCCTGCGGGTCGAAGACCACGATGTCGGCCGCCTTGCCGGGTGCCAGCGTGCCGCGGTCGTGCATGCGCAGGCGTTCGGCTACGCGCCCGCTCATCTTGGCGATCGCGGTGGCCATGTCCAGGTCCTTGAGTTCCCGCACGAAGCGGCCCAGCACCCGTGCCGTGGCACCGAAGTTGCGCGGATGCGGCTGCCGGCTGCCCTGGTCGAAGCAGATCGCCGAGCCGTCCGAGCCCATCACCGAATGGCGGCAGCGCAGGAAGCTGCGCATGTCTTCTTCGGTGCGGTAGAACAACACGACCATGATCCGGTTGCCGCCGTCGCGGCACAACGCGAGTGTCAGGCGCGCCGGCGTCATGCCGGCCTGGGCCGCAGCCGCCTCGAGGCTCTGGCCTTCCCTGGCACCGAGCACGCCGTCGGTGCGGGCCAGCACGACCCGGTCCCACAACCACGGAATGCGGTTGGCCGACCAGCCCTGCGCGAGGTCGGCCTCGGCCCGGTCCATCACGGCCTCGTCGGACAGGCGTTCGCGCATCGCGGCGACACCACCTTCCTGGACCCAGGCCGGCAGGTATTGGGTGAGCGCCGAACTCGACGCATCGTAGGGATAGACGTCGAACGCGGCGTCCACGCCCTGCGCGACGGCGGCGTCGAAACGTTCGGTCCACAGGCCGGCACTGCCCCATTCCGACGGGGTGTTGATGGCCGCATGCGAATACTGCACGCGCGCGCCCGTCGCGCGACCCAGGTGCAGGGCTTCGTTCAACGGGCCGTAGCGGTGGTCGTCGCCGTGCAGGTCCTTGTCGCGCGCATGCGACGCATACAGCCGCTGGCGCCGCGCAAGCGTTTCGCACAGGGAAACAAGCTCCTCGGTCGGCGCGTAACGCGAGGGCACGTAGGTCAGCCCGGTGGTCATGCCGAACGCGCCCTGGTCGAGCATGGTGTCCAGCAGCGCCTGCATGGTCGCCATCTGCCCGGCGCTGGCCGGCGCGCTGTCCACGCCCATGGTCGCGATGCGCAGCGCGCCATGGCCGACCAGCGGCGCGATGTTGACCGCGATGCCGCGGCGTTCGGCCTCCTGGCGGTAACCCTCGACGTCGGTCCAGCTCAGCGGCAGCGCGTCGTCGCCGATGCCGGCCAGCAGGTCCAGGTGCAACTGCATGTACTGCGGGTTGACCGGAAACGGCGAGAAGCCGCAATTGCCGGTCACCTCGGTCGTCACGCCCTGGCTGACCTTGCTCTGGCCCCGGCCGTCGAGCAGCAGGCTGATGTCGGAATGGGTATGGATGTCGATGAAGCCCGGCGCCACGACCTGGCCCCGGGCGTCGATCTCGGTTTCGGCGCGTACGTTCCGGCTGTCGCCGACGCTGATGATCACCCCGTCGCGCATGGCAATGTCGACGTCCATGGGCGGCGCGCCGGTGCCGTCATACACCTGCGCACCGCGGATCAGTACATCTGCCTGCATGAAATAGCCTCGTGGTTGCGGGGCCGGCCTCCCGTGGCCGCGCCATGAGGACCATGCTAATCCGGCCCGCCGATGCTGTCACGCGGTGCACCCGGCGCTTGCCGGTTGACAAGCGCCCGGGATGTCGCTACCTCGCGGGTGTCATTCGATCCGGATGTTGTTCTGCCGGATCAACTCGCCCATCAACGCGTGGTCGCGTTGCAGCACGGTCTCGAACTCCCTGGGCGACGACGACAGCACGTCGAAACCCTGGGCCTCGATCGGCGCGCGGAAGGCCGGCGACTCGAGCACGGCGCGCATTTCCTTGTTCAGGTAGTCGACGATGGCCGCCGGTGTGCCCTTGCGCATCAGCACGCCGTTCCATACCACCGAGTCGGCCTGTTGCAGACCGGCCTCGGCCATGGTCGGCACGTCGGGCAGCAGGGGCGAGCGCCTGGCCGTGGCCAGCGCCAGCACCCGGATCTTGCCGGCCTTGTGCACCTGCACCACCGCCGGCAGGTTGTTGAACATCATCGGGATCTGGCCGGCCATCACGTCGTTGAGTGCCGGGGCCCCGCCCTTGTAGGGCACGTGCATCAGCCGCGCGCCGCTGCGCGACTGGAACAACTCCCCGGCCAGATGCATGGTGTTGCCATTGCCGGCCGAGCCGTAGGCGAGCGACCCGGGTTTGGCCTTGGCCGCGCCGATCACGTCGGCCACGTTCTTGTACGGCGTGTTCGGGTTGACCAGCAGCACGTTGGGCATCTGGTGGGTCAGCGTCACCGGTTGCAGGTCGTTCAGCGGGTCGTAACCCATCGAGGCATACAGGTGCGGATTGATCGCCAGCGTGCTGGTGGTTCCCAGCAGCAGCGTGTAGCCGTCCGCGGGCAGTTGTCTGGCCGCATGCACCGAGCCGATGTTGCCGTTGGCGCCGGGGCGGTTGTCGACGATCACGTTCTGACCGATGCGCTGGCTCAGCGCCTGGGCGAACGGTCGCATGAACTGGTCCGCGGCGCCTCCGGGCGGGTAGGGAACGATCAGGGTCAAGGGCTTGTCCGGATAGGTCCCGATGCCTTGTGCCCATGCGGCGGGCATGGGCGCTAGTGCGGTGGCGCAGGCAAGGGCGGCGAGAAGCTGTCGGCGAAAAATCATGCAAATGTCTCCAGGGTCGGGTAGGGAAAAGGCGTGGCTGGCTGGAGCCGGCACATCGTTGTTGTTGTCGTTGT
>JBFIDI010000268.1:0-7871 GCA_041581405.1 Burkholderiaceae bacterium | reverse complement strand
TCGACGCTGGCACGCGCGGCGGCCGCCAACTATCCGGGCGCCTACCTGGCGCATTGCACGCTGGTGACCACGTTCGAGCCCTGCGCCATGTGCGCCGGCACCATCTACTGGTCCGGCATCGGCCGCGTGTTGTACGGCGCCAGCGAAGCGGCGCTGCTGCGGCTCACCGGCGACCATCCGCAGAATCCGACACTGGCCCTGCCCTGCCGCGACGTGTTCGATACCGGCCAGCGCCCGGTCCTGGTCACCGGCCCGGTTCCGGGCAGCGAAGCCGCGATGCTGCAGACCCACCAAGGCTTCTGGGACCGGCACGGCCGCTGAGCCAGCGGGCCCGGCGCACGCCCTTGCCGGCGCGCCCCGCCCGGTTGCACGAACCGCCTAGTCGCCGGACTGCGACTGCGACTGCGACTGCGACTGCGACTGCGACTGCGTTTGCGCCTGCGGCGTCTCGGCACCGTCGTCGCGGTGCCGCTCCTCGCTGACCACCAGATGGATGAAATGCAGCTTGGCCACGACCTGGTGCGCCAGCACGAACGGGTAGATGTCGGGCTGGCCCATGGCCCTGGCCATGCCGTTCATCAGCATCGTCAGTTCGGCCCAGTGGTTGATGAAGGCAAGGTACTTGTCCGCGCCCGGGTGATCGGGCTGGTACAACACGTCGTGCCCGAACGGCTTGAGCTCCAGCCGCGTCTGGTCGAGCACCAGGCCGTAACTCGTGGCCGTGTCCACCATGTCGCTCATGTGCATGTAGTGGGCCCAGCACTCCGCCCAGTCCTCCCAGGGATGGGCCGTGGCATAGGCGCTGACGTAGCCCAGCTGCCAGTCCGGCAACGGCCCGTTCTCGTAATACTGCTTCAGGCTGTCCGCATAATCCAGCGTCTCGTCGCCGAACAACGCGCGGCAGGGTTCGAGCCAGTGGCTGTCGGCAATCAGCCGGTCCCAATAGTAGTGCCCGACCTCGTGCCGCAGATGGCCGACCAGCGTGCGGTAGGGCTCGTTCATGTTGGTGCGCGCGCGTTCGCGATGCACGTCGTCGGCCTCGATGATGTTGAGCGTGATCAGGCCGTTGTCGTGCCCGGTCATCACCGGCGGCCCACCCGCCGGCGCACGCAGGAAGTCGAACATCATGCCGCGCTCGGTGTCCTCCGATTCACGCGAAGCCACCGGCAGCCCCATCACCAACAGCGCCGACACCAGGCGTCGCTTGGCCATCTCGATGCGCGACCACAACTCCCCGTTGTCCGGATGTTGCGGATCGTTCAGGTCCGGGATCGTGCGATTGAGCCGGCAGGCACGACACAGGCCGGCCTGCGGCCCGACCTCGTCGACCGGCACCAGCCAGTTGCAGGCCGACGGCGTGCCCAGGTTGGCACAACGCCGGTAACGCGGGCCCTCGGTGTCCCAGCGCACCCAGACATCGGGCTCGTCGGTCTCGGCCAGCGGCACCACCTGCGCCAGTTCCGGCGCATAACCCAGCGCCGTGCCGCATGCCAGGCAGGCGCTGTTGCGAAAGAACACCGGACTGCCGCACTGGCAGTTGAAGGCACGCACCCGCAGGCCGGGGGAAGGGTCGGTCTTGCCGATCGGATCGGAAGCTGTATTCACGGCTTGGTTCCACAGTGCCGCAGCACGGTTACGGAACCCGCCAGGCGCGGGTTCGTCGCCAGCAGTTTCTCACGGTCCGCCGCTCGGCGAACCGCGCGCGGTTTTCGGGCCGGTCACGGACAAGGTCTTGTGCCATGCAGCAGGGGCATAGCAGCTAGTGGCCATTCGGGGCGGCGCGCGGGGATCCGAATCCTAGAATCCGACCACCCCCAACGAGACATCGCCATGGAATACCAGCACATCACCGTGACACCCCTGTCGCCCCATATCGGCGCCGAGATCGGCGAGGTCGACCTCACGCGGCCGTTGTCCGACGCCCAGCAGGCCGAGTTGCGGCACGCATTCCTCGAATACCAGGTGGTGTTCTTTCGCGAGCAGAAGATCGGTTTCGACGACCAGATCCGCGTGGCCAGCCATTTCGGACCGCTGGGGCGGCATGTCGGTGTCAACACCATCAGCAAGACCACCGACAACCCGCTGGTCCGCAAGTTCCACTACGACGAGACGTCCACCCGCATCTCCGGCGAGAACTTCCACAGCGACCAGTCCTGCGCCGCGATCCCGCCGCTGGGCAGCATGCTGTACAACCACACGGTCCCGCCCAAGGGCGGCGGCGACACGATGTTCGCGAGCATGTACGCCGCCTACGACGCCTTGTCCGCGAAGATGAAGGAATACCTCTCGGGCCTGACCGCCACGCACGACGGCACCCGCGTGTTCGGCCCCGGCACGCCGGTGTCGGTGCACCCGGTCATCACGCGCCACCCGGACACCGGCCGGCGCGTGATCTTCGTCAACACCGACTTCACGTCGCACATCAACGAGGTCTCGCGCGCGGAAAGCCGCGCCATCCTCGAGTTCTTGTACGCCCATTGCGTGCGGGCCGAGTGGACCGTGCGTTTTCGCTGGCGCGATCATTCGATCGCCTTCTGGGACAATCGCTGCACGCAGCACAAGGCGATCTGGGACTACTGGCCGAACGTGCGCTCGGGATACCGGGTGCAGGTCGAGGGCACGGCGGCGCCGCTGGCGGGCTGAGCCGCCGCGCGGGCGGCGGGATCGGACGGCCACCCGGCAGCTTCACGCGCGCCCGAGCACGCGCGTCAGTACGGGACGCAACACGTCGAGCGCCATCCGGTGCAGCGTCGAGGGCCGATGCCGCGACGCCCTGGCCAGCGACAGGGTCGTGACCAGCGCGGGTGCGGCAATCGGGATGGCCCGCAACGCATCGGCCCGCCGGTCGCCACCGACGACATGGGCCGACGTCACGGTATGGCCGTATCCCTCGCGAACCAGGTCCAGGATGGTCTCGACACCATCGACGTCGTAGACCACGTTGAGTTCCACGCCACCGGACACCGCCTGCGATTCGACCAGCGAACGCAAGGGGTTGGGCGGGCTGGGAAAAATCATCGGCAGTCCGGCCAGTTCGGCGAAATCGACACTGTCGCGCTGGGCCATCGCGCCGCCCTCGCGTGTCAGCAGGTGCAGGGCCAGCCTGCACACCGGCTCCACCTCGATCTGGCTCGAGGACGCCTGGTCGTGCAACAGGGCCGCATCGAGCTGGCCGGACAACACCCGCTCGTGCAGCTTGCGCGACAGGTCCTCGACGATCGACAGCCGCGCCAGCGGAAAACGCGCGGTGAACGCCCGCACCAGCGGCACCGTCACGGAACGCGACAAGGTCGGCGTCAGGCCGAACGCGAACCGGCCGGTCAGCTCGTGCGCCGCGCCCGAGGAGACCACGGTGGCCAGCTCGAGCTGGTGCGTCACGCTACGCGCCGTGCGCAGGAATCGTTCGCCATCCTCGGTCAGCCAGATGCCGCGGCCATGGCGATGGAACAGGTGCCGATGCAGCTCCACCTCCAGCCGTCGCACCTGGCGGCTGAGAAAGGGCTGGGTCACGGCCAGGGCCGCCGCCGCGCGCGAGAAGCTGCCGTGTTCGGCCACCTGGATGAAATATTTCAGCTGTTCGAGTTCCACGCACGTTCTCCGATCTTGTGCCCCGGCGCGGTCCGTGGCCTCGTATGCACACCGCGCATATCTGGTAGTGAATACGGCGACGCGTGGAACCGCCACGAAACCGCAAAATGGGACATTTCCGCCGAGGCCCTGGCGCATTCCTTGCACGCCATGGCCCACACCATTTCCTGGAGTCCCGATGCCGATGTCCTTCTTCAAGTCTAGCGTTCTCGCCGTCGCGACGGCATGTGCAGCGCTTGCCGCCCTGCCCGCCGCGGCCCAGTCCTATCCGGACAAACCCATCCGCCTGGTCGTCACGTTCGCACCCGGCGGCTCGTCCGACGCGCTGGCGCGGGCCGTGGGCAAGTCCATGTCCGAAGGGCTCAAGACCACCATCGTGGTCGAGAACCGTCCCGGCGCCGGCGGGGTCATCGGCATGGACGTCGTGAAGAATGCCGCCCCGGACGGCTACACCATCCTGTTCGCCACCAACGGCACCCACGGCATCGGGCCCGCCCTGTATCCGAACCGCAAGACGGATCCGGTCAAGGACCTGGCGCCGATCGGCATGTTGCACACGCTGACCAACGTGTTGCTCGTGCATCCGTCGGTACCCGCGAACACCGTCGCCGAACTGATCGCCCATGCCAAGGCGAATCCGGGCAAGCTCAACTTCGCGTCGGCCGGCAACGGCTCCGCGTCGCACCTGTTCGGGGAGTTGTTCAAGTCCAGCGCCGACATCGACATCGTGCACGTGCCCTACAAGGGTGGCAGCGCGGCCATGCCCGACCTGCTCAGCGGCCAGGTGTCGATGATGCTCGAGACCATTCCCAATGCGCTGGCGCAGGTGCGCGGCGGCAAGCTGCGCGCGCTGGGTGTCACGTCGGCCAGGCGTTCATCGGCCGCGCCCGACATTCCGACGATCGCCGAAAGCGGGCTGCCGGGATTCGACGCCAGTTCCTGGACCGGCCTGTCCGCTCCGCTGGGCACGCCCCAGGCCGTCATCGACCGGCTCAACGCCGAGACGCAGCGCATCCTGAACGATCCCGACTACCTGGCCTCGCTCAAGCCCATGGGAACGGACGCCACCGCATCGACCCCGAAAGGCTTCGAGGAACACATGAAGAAGGACATCGCCCGCTGGAGCGAAGTCGTCCGGCGCGCCAACATCAAGGTCGAATAAGCCGCGCGGGCGGTCGGCTCCCGCCGCCCGCCACCCGAGGCTGGTCAAGCACGCCATTGCGCGATAGCATGAACCGTTTTGGGAGACGCGCATGTCCGAATTCACTCTGGGCACCCGATCGCGGGCCGAACTCAAGGGCGTCCATCCGGACCTGGTCGCGATCGTGCAGCGGGCCATCGTGCTGACGATCCAGGACTTCTCCGTGCACGACGGCATCCGCACACTGGCCGAGCAGCAGCGGCTGGTCTCCGGCGGCGCCAGCCAGACGCTGAACTCGCGCCACATCACCGGCCATGCCGTCGACCTCGTGCCGTACATCAACGGCAAGCTGCGCTGGGAGTGGCCGCCGATCTACCACATCGCCGACGCGATGCGGCTTGCGGCGCAGGAACGCAACACGCCGCTGCGCTGGGGCGGGGCGTGGGACGTCGACTTCCTCGCGTCGACCGAGCCTCCCGAGGACCTGGTGGCAGGTTATGTCGCGCGGCGCCGCAGGGCCGGACAACGCGCCTTCATCGACGGGCCGCACTTCGAGCTGCCCCGGGCCAGCTATCCATGAGCCGCGACGATCCCCACGGGCGCCGCGCGTAATGACGCGACTGCCGCTCGGGTCACGTGGCTGGCGCTTCGGCCTGCCATGGGTGTTGTCGGGCATGCTGTGTCTGTGGCTCGCGGCCTGTGCGTCGCCCGCGTCGGCTCCGGCCGCGGCATCGGCGCCCGGCGCCGCCGTCGAGGTGCAGCGCACGCTCGCCGGCCCCACCGTCTATGCGCTGCTGCCACCCGAGGCACGCGACGCGTCGGTCGAAGGCGTGGCCGAAGCCCGGGCCCATGTGCGTTTCGCGCTCGCGGACACCCGGCAGTGCCTGGGTGCGCTGCCGCACCGGCTGGAAACCGTGTTCGCCGACCGGCTGGTGGTCGTGGACGGCACGCGCCGCCAGGCCTTTGCCCCCGACCCGTTGGGTCCCGGCATCGGCGCGGTGCTGATCGAGCCCGGTCGCGACGGCGTCATGGTGCAGTCCATGGTCGGCGCGTCGGCACTGTCCCACCAGCTCCGGCAGGCCGCATTCGACTACTGGCGCGCACCGGCCTGTCGGCCGCGGCGGTGACGCCCAGGCCCTGGCCGCCGGGCCTGCCCGTCACCCCGCGCCGCGGCTGACGCTTTCGCCGTCGTCGTCGCGCAGGCTGCGGAACGACAGCGACGACAGCAGCGTCAGCACGGCCAGCGTCAGGAAGGCATGGTGCAAGGCGCCGGTGACCGCGAGCTGGTCCGTCTGGGGCAGGCCCGACAGGTAGAAACCGGTGACCAGCGAACCCAGCGCCAGGCCGAAACTCATCGACATCTGCTGCATCGTGCTGGCCATGGTGCTGGCCATGGAGACGTCGGCGGCGTCGATGTCGGCATACGCCATCGAGTTCATGCTGGAGTATTGCAGCGAGTTGAACAAGCCCAGCAACAGGCCGATGCCGACGATGACAGCCAGCGGCGTGCCCGCGTCGACCTGGGAATAGGCGGCCACGGTGCAGCCGACCAGCACCGTGTTGACCGTCAGCACGCGCCGAAAGCCGTAGCGACGCAACAAGGCGGTGGCGATCACCTTCATGCCCATGGCCGCGGCGGCGGCCGGCATCATCAGCAATCCGGACTGCCAGGCCGGCAAGCCCATGCCGACCTGGTACAGCAGGGGCAGCAGGAAGGGCATGCCCCCCACGGCCAGCCGCGTCACGAAGCCGCCCAGCACCGAGACGCGGAATGTGCGGATACGCAGCAAGCCCAGTCGCAACAGCGGAAACGGTACACGCGCGGCATGCCAGCCATAGGCGGCCAGCAAGGACAACGACACGACCAGCAGCGCCAGCGCCTGGCTGTTGTCCAGCGTGTGGTCGCCGAAGATCTCCAGCAGCCACGACAGCAGCCCGGCACCGCTGACGAACAGCAGCAGGCCACGCACGTCGAGCGGACGGGGCGTGGCACTGCGGTAGTCCGGCATGTAGCGCCAGCCGAACCACAGGGCCGCCAGTCCGACCGGCACGTTGACGAAGAAGATTTCGCGCCAGGACAACCAGTGCACGATCAGTCCCCCCACGGTCGGCCCGAGCAGCGGCCCGAGCAGGGCCGGGATGATGACGAAGTTCATGGCCCGCAGCAGTTCGCCCTTGGGGAAGGTGCGCACGATGGCCATGCGCCCGACCGGCATCATCATCGCGGCCGAGATGCCCTGCGGGATACGCGCGGCGATCAGCATCTGGGCGTTGACGGCCAGCCCGCAGGCAATGGACGCCAGCAGGAAGGTCACCAGCGCCAGCAGGAACACGCGCCGGCTGCCGAAGCGGTCGGTCAGCCAGCCGCTGAGCGGGATACACACGGCCAGGCTCAGGATGTAGCTGGTGACCACGGCCTTGAGCTCCAGCGGTGTCGTGCCCAGGCTGCTGGCCATGGCCGGGATGCCGGTGTTGACGATGGTCGAGTCCAGCTGCTGCATGAACAACGCGATCGCGACCACCCATGGCAGATAACGTTTGGTGGTGATGGCGTCCATGGCGGGGAGCCGGGACTCTAGCATGGGCCCGCCAGGCCTGCCGGCGCCCGGCGCGAGGCCTCTACACTCGGACCATGGCCTGGCATGCGCAACTCGACATCGACTACTCCAGCACCGCGTCGCGCACCGTCGCGCGGCACCGCCACCAGGGTCCGCTGCGCATCCTGCAGAGCCTGTACCCCGAGGGCGACGCGATCTGCCACAACGTGCTGGTGCATCCGCCGGGCGGCATCGTCGGCGGCGACACGCTGGAGCTTGCGATCAGCGCCACCGCCGGCAGCCATGGCCTGGTGACGACGCCGGGTGCCACCCGCTTCTACCGCTCGCAGGGCGAATGGGCGCGGCAACACACGCGCATCCGGATGGACGCCGGATCGCGCCTGGAATGGTTGCCGCAGGAGGCGATCTGCTACGACGGCTGCCTGGCGGAAAACCGGCTGCAGATGCAGCTTGCGCCGGGCGCCGAACTGATCGGCTGGGACGTCACCGCGCTGGGCCTGCCGGCGGCCGGGCAGCCGCTGCGCAAGGGCAGCCTGTTGCAGCATGTCGAGCTGGCCGGCCGCTGGCTCGAGCGCGGCCGCATC
>JBFIDI010000267.1:0-7907 GCA_041581405.1 Burkholderiaceae bacterium | reverse complement strand
GCGCAGGGGCGGTGGGTCCGGCACGTAACCGGCCTGTGCCGATGCCGGGAACGGATCGACCCGGGGCGGCAGCGGCACGCGGATCACGCCGCTGGCGATCAGGTTCTCGCGGCTGTCGTAACGGATCCGGATGATGTCGTCCGGGCGGTCATGCCGGCGCGTGAACGTCGTATGCGTCACCCACGAGGACTCACGTTCGCCATGGGCGGTGCCGAGCCGTGGCGCGGGGGCCGCCAGGGACAGGTCCTTGCGACGCGCTGCGCCCATGCCGGACTCCGCCTCTGCCTGCGCTTTCGGGGCTGCTCGTTCGGATCGGTCGTCACCGCCGGAGGGGTCCCGGGCAGACCCGGGCGCCAATGGCACCGCAGGCTTGCCCGAACCGCTGCCACGATCCCGGTCCAGGTTCGACCGGTTGTCCTCGATCTCCGGCAGCGACCCGCGCGGCTCGGCGACCGGCCGTTGTTCGCGGAACACCGCGACGCCGATCACGCCAACATGGTCCGGCCGGCCGGTGCGTGACGCATACGCGTCGTCGCTGCTGGAAAACGCGAATGCGGCAACCTCGCCGCGGCTCTTGCGCCAGCCGGTGACCTGGTAGCGGTGCGACGGCGCCAGCACGTATCCGGACTGGTCCCAGCCCGCGGTCTCGCCGCTGAGCACGTTGACGCCATCGACCGCGGTCACGGCCAGCAGCCGCTCGCCAGATCGATTGCGCAACACGATGGCGTATTGGTGGCCGGGGCTGCCGGCGATCCAGTGCTCTCCGCGATGCCGGTACACCGGCAACACGGTGCCGGTGACACGATCGAGCACGTCGACGTCGACCAGGCGACCGACGGCGTGGGACGGAACGGCTGCGGCTGCCAGCAGCGTGCACAAGGCCAGTTGATGCAATGTCATGGGAAGGTCCCTGCAAGTGGATGGAACCCCCTGAAACGAACCAGGACTGCGAATGGGGTTGAAGATCGGAAAAAAAACTTCGGCCACCCGCCGCCGCTGACAGGGACCGGCAAGCCCGTGGCAATGGCGGCGCACACCGCCGGTCGGCTTCAGCCAGGGCTTGACATCTATTTAACGCATTGGTTAAATAAAGCCATGTCCATGCCCGCCACCGATTCCCTGAGCGCGACGTTCGCAGCCTTGGCCGATCCGACGCGGCGCGCCATCCTGGCCCGCCTGGCCCAGGGCGAGTCGCCGGTGGGCGAGCTGGTCAAGCCGTTCCCGATCTCCGCGCCGGCGATTTCCCGCCATCTGCGGGTGCTCGAAAACGCCGGTCTGATCGAACGCAAGGTCGACGCGCAGTGGCGCATCTGCCGCCTGCATGCGCCGGGCCTGCAAAAGGCCAACGACTGGCTGGAGCAATACCGCGCGTTCTGGGACGACAGCCTGGACCGGCTGGTCGAAGTGCTCGAGCGACCGGGCGGCGCGGACGATTCGGAAACCGAGCCTCCTCCAGCATCGCAGGACACGTCTTCGCCTGCGGCATCCCGGCATCGCCCCGGCACATCGCGCCGGCCCCTCCCCCCGACCCGTCACCCGAGGAAAAAACCATGAACGCTCCCGAACGATTCACGCTGCAGATGACCCGTTTCATCCGGGCACCCCGCGACAAGGTGTTTGCCGCCTTCACCACCGAAGCCGGGCTGGCATCGTGGATGGGCCCGCGCGGCATGCGGGTCAACGCCGCACAGGCCAGCGCCGAAGTCGGCGGCGCCTGGCAGGTCGAGATGCAATCGCGCGACGGCAGCCTGTTCGTCGTCGGCGGGCGTTTCACCGCGCTGAACGGGCCGGCCAGCCTGGCCTACACCTGGCAATGGAAAGGCGAACACAACCCGATGCCCGGCGTCGAGACCCTGGTCGAGATCGAACTGCTGGACAAGGACGGCGGCACCGAGATGCGCATGACCCACAGCGGTTTCCCCGCCGCGGCGGCGCGCGACGGCCACAACCAGGGCTGGAGCTCGACCTTCAACCGGCTCAGCGACGCGCTCGACCCCGAAGGCAGCGCCGGCACCGTCACGCTGCTGGGCGACCCACGCAGCACCTATACCCGGACCGTGCGCATGGCGCTGGCAGAAAAAGCGATCGCCTACACGATGCAGGCGTGCGGACCGCACACGCCCGACATCCTGGCGGTGCATCCCTTCGGCCGCATTCCGGCGCTGCGCGACGGCGACATCGCGCTGTTCGAATCCGAGGCCATCGTCAACTACCTCGACGAGTGTTTCGAAACCGGCACCACGCTGCGACCGGGCAGCATCATCGAACGCACACGCGCATTGCAATGGACCAGCGCGATCAACAGCTACCTGTACGACACCATGGTTCGGCGCTACGTGCTGCAGATCATCTTTCCCAAGGGCGAAGGTGGCAAGCCCGACCGGGCCGTCATCGACAAGGCCCTGGCCGAGATGCCGGCGCAGCTGGCCGCGCTCGATACCGCATACACCGGGCGTGAATACCTGGCCGGCTCGACCGTCAGCCTCGCCGACCTGCTGCTGGCGCCGATCCTGGCCTACGTCGCTGCGATGCCCGAAGGCCGCACGATGATGCAGCCATACGCGAACGTGACACGCGCACATGCGACGATGGTGCAGCGTCCGAGCTTCACGGCCACCCAGCCGGCCTGATGCGCGACCCACGGCGTTCACCCTCAACCGATCACGACCCCAACAGGAGAAAACCCATGAGCAAGCTACCCGGAAAATTCGTCTGGTTCGAACATGTCTCGGATGACACCGCCAAGGCGCGTACGTTCTACGAAGGCCTGTTCGGATGGACGACGCAGCCGATGCCGATGGGCGAGCAGACCTACGACATCATCACCAACGCCGGCGCCGGCATCGGCGGCTACCGTCAGGGCACGCCGGGCGATCACGCGCATTGGGCGTCCTACCTGTCGGTGCCCGATGTCGACAAGGCCCATCAGGCGGCGCTGGCGGCTGGCGCCCGCTCGGTGACCGCCCCGATGGACTACGGCCCGGTCGGTCGCGGCGCGGTCGTGACCGACCCCACCGGCGCGCGCCTGAGCCTGTGGAAAGGCGCCAGCGACGATCCGGCCGATGCCGCCTCGACACCGGTCGGCGGCTGGTGCTGGAACGAGTTGCATGCCAAGGACGCCAAGGCGGCCGTGGCCTTCTACACCCGGGTATTCGGACTGGGCCAGGAGGCGATGGACATGGGCCCGATGGGAACCTACACCATCCTCAAGGACGCCGCCGGCCAGATGCGCGGCGGCATCATGCAGCAGGAGCCCGGCGTGCAGGCACCGTCGAGCTGGCTGCCCTACATCGAGGTGGCGGACTGCGACGCTGCCACGCGGCGGGCCACGGAGCTCGGGGCAAGACAGACCATTGCTGCGCCGATGGACGTCGACATGATCGGGCGGTTCTCGATCGTGATGGACCCGCTGGGCGCTCCGATCGGGCTGATCAAGAGCGCGGGCTGAGAGCGCCACCGCGCGGCTCGCTGTCGACGCGCTCTGACGCCAATACGCCCAGCGCGCGCGCGAAACCATCCAGGTAGGCCGGGAACTCCTGCAGGTCGTTGTGCCCCGCACCCGGCACCAGCAATATTTGCGCAGCGGGTACCAGCGCGTGCAGGGCCTGGCTGTGTGCGGGTTCGATCAAGGTATCGCGCTCGCCGTGGATCAGCAGCAGCCGGTTCGGGACCCGGTCGATCAGCGCATCGGTGCGCAGCGGATACCGAAGCAGCCGCTGCGGCACCCAGGGGTAATGCTGCGCCGTCAATGCCGCGACGCTGGTGTAGGGCGATACCAGAACCGTCAGGTCCGGCGCATCGCCACTGCCGGCCAGCTCCACCGCCAGCCGTACCGCTAGGCCGCTGCCCAGCGAGCGGCCGTAGATCACCCGCTTGCGTCCGGCGTACTGCGCTGCGATGCTGTCCCACGCCGCGCGCACATCGGCGTGCAGCTGGGCTTCGCTGCTGATGCTGCCGCTGCTCTTGCCGTAGCCGCGGTAGTCGATCATGAACAGGTCGAAGTTCGCACGGCGGTAGAAGTCCGGGCTGACGAACCAGCTCTCCAGGCTGCCGGCATTGCCGTGCAGGAAAAACACCACGCCGTCGGGATCAGGCAGGCGCAGGTGTAATGCCGACAGTTCGGCCCCGGCAACCGGGATGCGGATCTCGTGGATGTCGTCGGCCCGGGCCAGCACGTGGTCCTGCGCCAGCCGGTCCGGCATGAACAGCAGCTTTTCCTGGCCCCACCACAGGCCGCCCAGCGCGACGCCGTACAGCGCCAGCACCAGGGCCAGCGTGCCCAGTACGGCAGCGCCCGTGCTCATGCCCGGCCGGGACCGGGCGGCCATGTGCTTGCTCCCATCGTCATCGGTCCCAGTGTAGGCCGCGACACGCCCGGTACGCGCCACGGTCGGCGCCGTGGCCGTTGCGTCGCTGCAACGCAATGCCATTGGCGCAAAATCGGATGATGTCCAATCCGCCCCAGCCACGCCGCAACGATGGACTGGAGGCATTGCTGCGTGATGCCCATGCGGCGCTGGACCGCGGCGACGTGCAGTCCGGCCGCGAAACCTCGCAGCGCGTGCTCAAGGCCGCCGAAGGCCTGTCGAACCCGCGCTACGAGGCCAAGGCGCTGTTGTGCCTGGCCCACTGCGATCGCATGTTGTCGCGTTACCGGCGTGCGCACCGGGCCAGCCAGCGGGCGGCCCATCAGTTCCAGCTGCTCGGCGACACCTCGGGCGAGGTGATGGCGCTGACGACCCACGCCATCGTGTCGGTCACGCTCGGGCGCAACGAGGAAGCACTCGAGGCCGCGTTGCTCAGCGTGCGCCTGAGCCAGTTCCTGGACCATGACGAACACAGCGTGTTGTCGTACAACGCGCTGGGCGTGGCCTACTACTGGAGCAATGGCTTCGACAAGGCCGACCAGGCGCTGCAGACGGCGATCCAGATCGCCGAGCACGCCGAGCCGACGCTGAGCACCTTCCAGCCGCGGGTGAACCTGTGGTGGACCGAGCTGGTGCGCATCTTCCACGAGCGCCACTACGTGGGCGCATTCCCGGACCTCGACCAGTTGCGCATCCGCCGCGAAGCCATCATCGCGCGCATCGCGCACGGCGACGCGGGTCACGCGTCGCCGGGCACGCACATCACCACCGAGGCCGTGCTGCAGTTCGGCCTGTGCCTCGAGCAGATCTGGCATGGCCGCATCGGGCAGGCGCGTCTGGACGTGGAGGTGCTGGCGCAGTGGGCGGCGCGTTACCAGACGGTGACCTGGTTGTCGGCGCTCGAGAGCTGGGTGCGGGCCGAGATCGCCTGGGCCCAGCGCGACTGGGCCACCGCGATTCCCCAGGTCGCGCGCATGATCGAGATCGCGGTCGAGGTGGAGCACGAACAGCTGGCCTGCCTCGGTCATCTGCTGGCCTCGCAGCTGTACGGGGCGCAAGGGCGCCACGGCCAGGCGCTGGACGAGTTGCGCCGCCTGCGCCTGCGCGAACAGCTGATCCGCACCGACGGCCTGGAGACGCGCGAGAAGGTGATCGAATGGCAGGTCGACCTGCGCCAGCGCCAGCAACACGTGCAGTTGCTGGAGATCACCTCGCGCCAGCTCGAGAAACTCTCGCTCGAGGACACGCTGACCGGCATCCCGAACCGGCGCAACTTCGAGCTGTACGCCGGGGAGTTGCTGCGCGGCAGTGCGGAGCGCGGCCTGCCGCCGTGCGTGGCGCTGATCGACGTCGACAAGTTCAAGCAGATCAACGACAACTTCTCGCACCAGGTCGGCGACGAGGTGCTCAAGCGCATCGCGCTGATCCTGCGCTCCTACGTGCGCGAAGACGACATGGCCGCGCGCCTGGCCGGCGACGAGTTCGTCATCGTCTTCAAGAGCGTGGAACTGCACATCGCGCGCCAGGTCTGCGAGCGTATCGTCGGTGCGGTACGGGTGTTCGACTGGTCGTCCATCGCCGCCGGCTTGCAGGCGAGCATCAGCGTGGGCGTGGCCGCCGCCGAGCCGGGCGACACGCTCGACACGCTGACGCATCGCAGCGATGCGGCGATGTACCGGCACAAGAAACAACGCGCCTGAACGCGCCTGGACGCGGCCGCGGCGCGGCCCCGTCGGACATTTCCCACACCCGGTTCCGGCGGGCGCCTATGGCAGGCGCGCGACCTCGGCAGGACACTTCCCTGCATTGCCACACATCGGCAAATCAAGGAGGAAAACCATGTTGACATCTCACAAACGAACCACGATGACCGCCATCGCCTGTGCCGCGCTGCTGACGCTGGCGGCCTGCGACAACGGCGCACCCGAGCAGACCGCCGGCCAGAAGGTCGACACCGCCATCGCCACCGTGGAGCAGAAGGCTGACGCCGTCGGCACCGAGGTCCGGCAAGGCGTCGAGGCGGCCAAGGACGGTGCCCAGACCGCGATCGACAACGCCTCGGACACGGCCCGCGACGCCGCGATCACGACGCAGATCAACGCCGACCTGGCGCGCGACCCGGAACTCAGCGCGTTGAAGATCGACGTGGACACGACCGACGGCAAGGTCGTGCTCAAGGGCAGCGCTCCGTCGGACGCGGCCCGCGAGCGCGCCGCGGCCAAGGCGCAGGCCGTTGCCGGCGTGACCTCGGTCGACAACCAGCTGCGCGTGGGCGGCTGACATGCCGCCGCCCGAGCGCCAGCGGCGTGGTACGCCGTCCTCACGGGAGGCGGATGCACACGCGGCGGCGCAGGGCGGCATCGGGCGGCGGCCAACCGGTCGCCGCCGGCATGTCACAACCCGAGCACCCGGTTCGTCCCGGCCCGGCACCCCGATGGCCGCCGTGGCCATCGTGCTGCTGGTGGCACTGGGTTCGGCCGCCGTCTGGGTGATACACGCCAAGGCACCGGCGCCATACGCGCAGACCGACCCATGGCCGGGCCTGGGCGCGGTGCCGACCCGGTGACGCCTCGTGGGCCCTGTCAGGGCCTCAATAGGTTTCCAGATGCAGCCTGCCGCGTGACTTCAGGCGCGCGGCCAGGGCATCCCAGTCCTGGCCGGCCTCGCGCACCACGTCGCGCATGGCCAGCACGACACCTTCTTCCATGCTCTTGAGCCCACACACGTAGATGAAGGTGTTGTCGTCGGCCAGCAGCGGCGCCAGGTCGGCGGCGCGTTCGCGCATCACGTCCTGCACGTACCGCTTGGGCCCGTCGGGCGCCCGCGAGAACGCGAAGTTCGTGTCGATGAAATCCCGGGGCAGGTTCTGCAGCGGGCCGAAATACGGCAGTTCCTGCTGCGTGCGCGCGCCGAAGAACAGCAGCAGCTTGCCGCCTTCGAACTTGCCCGATGCACGCAGCCGGCGGCGCCATTCGGTCATCGCACGCATCGGCGCACTGCCGGTTCCGGTGCAGATCATCACGATGTTGCTGCGCGGATGGTTGGGCATCAGGAAACTCGCGCCGAAAGGCCCGGTCACCTGTACCGTGTCGCCGACCTTGAGGTCGCACATGTAGTTCGACGCCACGCCGCGCACCGGCCGGCCCTGGTGATCGGCCAGCACCCGCTTGATGGTCAGGGACAGGTTGTTGTAGCCGGGCCGTTCGCCGTTGCGCGGGCTGGCGACCAAATACTGGCGCGGATGATGCGCCCGGCCCTGCGCGTCCTGCCCCGGCGGCACGATGCCGATCGACTGGCCCTCGAGCACCGGAAACGGCATGCTGCCGAAATCGAGCACGATGTGGTGGGTGTCGTATTCGCGTCCGACCTCGGTGACACGCACGTTGCCGGTCACGGTGGCCGTGATCGACTGCTGGGCGGCCTTGGGTCCGTACAGGTTGGTGTACGCGTGTGCCGCCGACCAGGGCGGCACGCTGGCACCGTAGTCGGCGCCGCGGAACACGGTCTCGACCGCATCCGATTGCATCGCCGTGGCCGCAG
>JBFIDI010000266.1:0-7921 GCA_041581405.1 Burkholderiaceae bacterium | reverse complement strand
CTTGCAGTACATGGGGGTGTCTCTCTCGGCCGGTCATGAATGCCTTCACTCTCGGCCGGCACTGCGAGAGCAAGGGTGAAAAAACGATCGCCGCGCGTCGGGTCGACGACGCGGCGCGCAAGAACGCGCGGGACGCTCAGCGGAGGCTCAAACAGCCCATGAAGGGTTTCTTCGGCACCACGACGTCCTTGATGTTGCAGAAGAACTCGAAGCTCCAGTTGCCGCCGTCGCGCCCGATGCCGCTGCGCTTGATGCCGCCGAACGGCGCGGCCAGGTCGCGGATGCCGAAGCTGTTGACCCAGATGAAGCCGGTCTGCACCTGCTCGGCCACGGCCGTGGCATGGGCCGTCTCGCCGTAACAGACGCCGCCAAGCCCGTAGTCGGTGCCGTTGGCCAGGGTGATGGCCTGCTCGTCGTTGACGAAGGTCTGCAAGATCAACACCGGGCCGAACACCTCGTTCTGCACGATCTCGTCATCCTGCTGCAGGTCGGTCAGCATGGTCGGCTGGTAATACTGCGCGCCGAACGGATGTTTCGCACCGCCCCACAACAGCCTGGCGCCGCCGGACACGGCCCGCTCGACGAAACCGGCGACGCGTTCGACCTGGCGCGGGTGGATGATGGGCCCGACCTCGGTGGCTTCCATGCGCGGGTCGCCGATGCTGAGTTTCTCGACGTAGCCGCGCATCGCGGCAACGAAAGCATCCGCCACCTTGGCGTGCACCAGGAAACGGGTCCCGGCCAGGCAGACCTGGCCCGCGTTGCGGTACATCAACGCGCCGGTCGCCGCCGCGCTGTCGATGTCGGCGTCCTCCAGCACGATGAACGGGCTCTTGCCGCCGAGTTCCAGGCTGCACGGCACGAGGTTGGCGCCGGCCGCCTGTGCGATCCACTTGGCGGTGGGCACCGAACCGGTGAACGAGACGCGGGCGATACGCGGGTCGCTGACCAGCTTGGCACCGGTATTGGCGCCACTGCCCTGCACCACGTTGAACACGCCCGGCGGCAGGCCGGCGGCGTGCGCGGCATCGGCCAGCAGCGAGCAGGTCAGCGGCGCCCACTCCGGCGGTTTCAGGATGCAGGTATTGCCCGAGGCCAGTGCCGGGCCGAGTTTCCAGGTCGACAGCATCAGCGGCGCATTCCACGGCGTGACGATGACGACGACGCCGGCCGGGTCGTGGCGCACGATGTGGCGCGCCTGCTCGGTCTCGATCGGGTGATCCTGCAACGTCAGCGCATGTTCGGCGAACCAGGTGATGTTGAGCATCGCGCGCGGCACGACGCCGTGGCGCATGCGCGAGAGCAACACGCCGGCGTCCGTGCTCTCGAGCCGGCAGAAGTCGTCGGCGCGTTTGCCGATCTCGGCGGCGAAACGGTCCAGGTAGGGTTTGCGCTGGGCCGCGGTCATGGCGCTCCAGGCCGGATACGCCTTCTGCGCGGCAACGATGGCGGCCTCGACGTGTTCCGGCTGCCCCTCGCCGATCCGTCCCAGCAATTGCTGGTCGATCGGCGAATGCAGTTCGAAGGTTTCCCCGGATGCGACGCGGCGCCCGTCGATGTAGTGGTCGGGGGAGACGGCAATGCCGGCGATGTCGAGCAAGGCGGATGTCATGGTGCTTCAGTCCTCGGAAAAAGTGGGAACGGGTGCCACTGGCGCGGCAGCGGCCGGGCCGAGCAGCTTGCCCGGATTCATCAGGCCGTGGGGATCGAGTGCGTGTTTGATGGCCTGCATCAGCTGCAACTCGACCGGCGACTTGTAACGCGCCGACTCGTCGCGGCGCAACACGCCCAGGCCGTGTTCGGCCGAGATCGAGCCGCCATGGGCGACCACGGCGTCATGGACCAGGCGGTTCAGCGGCGCCTCGAGCGCGACGAAATCGGCCACCGCCTGCGCGTCATCACGCGTGCCGGGCGCCGGCGACAGGTTGTAGTGCAGGTTGCCGTCACCCAGATGGCCGAACACCACCAGGCGCACGCCGGGAAATGCCTGCAGGATGGCGGCGTCGGTCTGGGCGACGAAGGCCGGAATACGCGAGATCGGCAATGCGATGTCGTGCTTGATGGTCTTGCCCTCGGCCGCCTGCGACTCGGAGATATGTTCGCGCAAGGCCCACAGGCTCTGCAGTTGCGCCAGGCTGGCCGACAAGGCGGCATCGACGGCCAGTTCACGCTCCAGCGCGTGTTCGAGCACGCCTTCGATTGCGGCCTGCGCGCCGGCCTCGTCGCGGGCGTCGCAGACTTCCATCAGCACATACCAGGGCGCGGCTTCGGCCAGCGGCAACCGGGTGTTGGGCACGTGCTGCTCGACCAGGCGGATGCAGGTCGCGCCCATCAGCTCGAAGGCCGTCAGCGAGGCGCCGAGCCGGGCCTGGCACAGCTGCAGCAGTTCGACCGCCGCGTCGGGCGACGGCACGGCGACGAAGGCCACCGCGCGCGCGGCCGGCAACGGAAACAACTTGAGCACGGCGGCCGTGATCACGCCCAGCGTGCCTTCGCTGCCGATATACAGGTCGCGCAGGTCGTAACCGGTGTTGTCCTTGCGCAGGCCGCGCAGGCCGTCCCACAACGCACCCTGCGGCGTGGCCACTTCCAGGCCCAGGCACAGGTCGCGGGTGTTGCCGTAACGCAGCACCTGCACACCGCCGGCATTGGTGGCCAGGTTGCCGCCGATGGTGCAACTGCCCTGCGCGGCCAGGCTCAGCGGAAACAGGCGCCCGGCCTCGCGCGCGGCATCCTGCACCTGCTGCAGCGTCACACCGGCCTCGACCACCATGGTGTTGTTGACCGCGTCGATGTGCCGCACGCGATTCAGCCGCGTCAACGACAGCACCACGGACGCGCCGCTGCCGTCGGGCGTGGCGCCACCGGACAGGCCGGTGTTGCCGCCCTGCGGCACGACCGGCACCCGGTGCGCGTGGCACCAGCGCAGCACGCCGGCCACGCCGGCCGCGTCGTCCGGCTGGGCGACGGCGATGGCCGCACCCGTCCACTTGCCGCGCCAGTCCGTCAGGTAGGCCGCCATGTCGGCGGCATCCGTCAGCAGGCGGCCGGCAAAGGCGGCGCGCAGGGACGGCAGTCGGTCATCCATGGTCACGCCGGCCTTCAGACGAAACGCACCGAGATCGAGCCCAGCGGGCCGTAGTCGGCATGGAACACGTCGCCGGCGGCGCAGGCCACCGGACGGGTGAACGAGCCGCCCAGCACGATCTCGCCGGCGGCAAGGCCCTCGTCGTGCGCGGCGAGCTTGTTCGCCAGCCACGCCACGCCATTGCCCGGGTGGTTGAGCACGGCGGCGCCCAGGCCGGACTCCTCGATCACGCCGTTCTTGTAGAGCAAGGCGCCGGCCCAGCGCCAGTCCACCGCGTCGACCTTCATCGGCCGGCCGCCGAGCACGATGGCGCCGTTGGCCGCGTTGTCGGCAATCGTGTCCAGCACCTTGCGCGGGGCCTTGGTTTCGCGGTCGAACTGCTCGATACGCGCGTCGATCAACTCGAGCGCCGGCGTCACGTAGTCGGTGGCATTGAGCACGTCGAACAGCGTCACGTTCGGACCGCGCAACGGACGCGCCAGGATGAAGGCGAACTCGACCTCGAAACGCGGCACGATGAAACGCGCAGCCTCGATCTCGGCGCCGTCGCGGATCAGCATGTCGTCGAGCAGCAGGCCGAAGTCCGGCTCGGTGATCTGCGAGGCGAGTTGCATGGCGCGCGAGGTCAGGCCGATCTTGTGGCCGATCATGCTGCGGCCTTCGCTGCGGCACAGGTCCATCCAGGCGCGCTGGATGGCGTAGCTGTCCTCGATGTCCATCGTCGGGTGCAGGCGGGAGAACTGCTCCAGTTGCACGCGGGTGCGTTGGGATGCCTGCAGCTGGCGGGCCAGTTCGGCGTGGAGTTCCGGGCTCAGTTTCATCGTGTCTGCCTCTGTGTTCTGCGCCAAGCGCTTCTTGATGCGGCGCAAGTTTCCTCCGATTGACTCACAAACACAAACGGTCAATTGCGGACGATTCGTAAGGCAAGGCGGATAATGAAGCCCAACCAACGAGATCCGGCATGTCGCTGACCCGCATCACCATCCGTCAAATCGAAGTCTTCGCCATGGTCGCCGAGATGCGTGGCTTCGCGGCCGCCGGCGAGCGGCTCGGCCTGTCGTCGTCCGCGGTCAGCCAGCTCGTGGCCGAGCTGGAGAACAACCTGGGTTTCCGCGTGTTCGACCGCAGTACCCGCCGCGTGGAGTTGTCCGGCGCCGGGCGCGACTTCCTGCCGTCGGCGCAGTCGGTGTTGCGCGACATGCAGCGCGCCGAATCGACCGCATCCGACCTGCGCAACCGGGCCACCGGCGTGGTGCGCATCGGCGCGCCGCTGGTACTGGCCAGCGCCGTGTTGCCGCGCGCGGTACGCGCCTACCGCGCGTTGCGGCCCAAGGTCGTGATCCGCATCCGCGACACGCCGGTCGACGCGCTGGTGGACCAGGTCGGCTCGGGCGACATCGACCTGGCGGTCGGGCCGGATCGTCCGGTCGAGGACGCGGTGACACGATTGCCGGTGTTCGACAGCCCGTGGGTGTTGTGGTGCGCGCCCCACCATGCGCTGGCCGCGCGGCCCAGCCTGCGCTGGGACGATCTGCGCGACGTCGACCTCGTGGCCGCCGGCCGCGACCATGAACGCAGCGTGCACCAGATGCATGCCGACGCACCGGAGGGCTCGCGTATCCACCCGGTCGACATCGTCGACAACATCTCGACCGCGCTGGGCATTGCGGCCGAAGGCCTGGCCGCGACGCTGACACCGCAATACGTCGGCGTCATGGCGCTGCCGCTGGGCCTGGTCGAACGCCGCGTCACCGCGCCCGAGGTGATCCGCAAGGTCTGCATCTACCACTCGGCCGTGCGATCGGTACCGCCTGCGGCACTGGCGTTCGCCGAGTTCCTGCTGCCGTGGCTGCAGGAATGGCATGCGGCCAGTGGTGCACGCACCGGCGGGCGGGCTCAGGGCAGGCGCACCCGCGCATGATCTCGGCCGGACACACGCGGCGTCGCGTCAGGTGGCCTGCTGCACCAGCGCCTGGTCGATGATGTCGCGCAAGGACCGCAACTCGTCGATGCTGAGCTGCGCCTGCCACCGGACATGCTCCTGCGGCCGGCGTGCCGTGGGCACGAGGCTGGTGACCATCAGATGGTGCTGGTCGCCGCAGATCGGCGTGATGCTGGCGCGAAGCTGCCAGGCCGGTGTCGATTGAATGATGGCGTGCATGCCGTGAACTCCTGATCCCGCAGACGGTGTGAACGTCGGCTGCATGCGGGTGGGGTGCGGGCCTGACGTTTTAGGCGTTGTTGACCCGGTGCCAATAGTCATAAAGGCCGGGGCCGGCGTTGCGGCCGACGAATGCGATTATGCACGCCGGGAAAAGCGAGGCAAGCGGTCTCTCGCATGTTGTGCTGCGCCGTGCCCGGCAAGGCTCACGTGCGCACAGAGCGATGCAGTGTTAAGGTCGACGCAAACAACAGGAAAGGAATCGAGCAATGAAACGCGCAAGCCTTCGACTGTTTTTTGCCTGCACGGCCCTCTTCGCGTGGGCAATGGCAACGCCCGCACACGCGCTGGTGGTACCGCCCACACCAACTGCGTCGCAGGTGTTCGTGTTCTCGGGCATCTGCGACAACGACCCCCACTGCAGCGACGGAACCGTGACCAGCGCAAAGCTGACACTGTCATCCGACTACGTATTGGGCCAGACCCTCACCGCGGGCGGCAATGTTCTGGGCTTCGAGTACTACTCGAGCGTGGTCGGCCAGCTGACGGCCGAACATATCGGTTTCGCCGCGGGCTCGATCTCCCAGATTCCCGGCGACAACGATGTACAGGTCTGGTTCAACACGAATCTGACGGAGTGCCCGGGGCCGACCTTCAACTTCACGTGCGACTCCCAGTACCGCTGGCAGTTCTCGTCCGAGGCCGGTGGCGACTGGCTGCTTGCCTCCTTCGCTTCACAGGCCGACGACAGCGGCATCAACGGCACATGGGCCGCCACCGTCCCAGAACCGGGCACGGTGGCCCTTCTCGGCATCGCCTTGGCCGGCCTGGGCTTCTCCTCGCGCCGCCGCACGCGCTGAAACGCGCGCACTCGCCGCGCAGCGGGTCACCGGTGTTGTCGAGCCGGATCGCGCATGCCGTGGGGCTTTGGACGCGAGACCCGCAGTCGGCGGTATACGCACGGACCACCGGAAACAAAAAAAACCCCGTAAACACGGGGCTTACGGGGCTTCTAGGGGTCTGTGTCGGACTACATCAAACACATGTCTGGCGGAAACGGAGGGATTCGAACCCTCGATGAGGCTCTACACCCCATACTCCCTTAGCAGGGGAGCACCTTCGGCCACTCGGTCACGTTTCCTGTTCGTCAATTCGAACGCTGGGGCATTATGTCACGACTGGGCGATGGTGTCAGCCGGAACCTGGTCCAGATCGAAGGCTTTGTGCAGCGCACGCACGGCCAATTCCATGTATTTCTCGTCGATGACGACCGAGGTCTTGATCTCGCTGGTCGAGATCATCTGGATGTTGATGCCCTCTTCGCTGAGCACGCGGAACATGCGGCTGGCCACGCCCACGTGGCTGCGCATGCCGATGCCGACGATGGAGACCTTGCAGATCTTGGCGTCGCCGACGATCTCCTTGGAGCCCAGGTTGTCCATCACCTGCTCCTTGAGCAGGTCGATCGCCCGGGCGTAGTCGTTGCGGTGCACCGTGAAGCTGAAGTCGGTCTTGCCGTCCTTGCTCAGGTTCTGGATGATCACGTCCACGTCGATGTTGGCCTCGGCGATCGGGCCCAGGATCTGGTACGCGATGCCGGGGGTGTCGGGCACACCCAGCACCGAAATCTTTGCCTCGTCGCGGTTGAACGCGATGCCCGAAACAATGGCTTGTTCCATGTTTTCGTCTTCCTCGAAAGTAATCAGGGTGCCGGAGTTGGCTTCTTCCTCCAGCGGGATGTCCCAGGGTGTGAAACTCGACAGCACCCGCAGCGGCACCCGGTATTTGCCGGCAAACTCGACCGAGCGAATCTGCAGCACCTTGGAGCCCAGCGAGGCCATCTCCAGCATTTCCTCGAAGCTGATGTTGGTCATGCGCCGCGCCTCGGGCACAACGCGCGGGTCGGTGGTGTAGACACCGTCGACGTCGGTGTAGATCAGGCACTCCTGGGCCTTCATCGCCGCCGCGACCGCCACCGCCGAGGTGTCGCTGCCGCCGCGGCCCAGCGTCGTGATGTTGCCCTGCTCGTCCATGCCCTGGAAGCCGGTGACGATGACGACCTTGCCGTTGGTCAGGTCCGCGCGCACGCGCTTGTCGTCGATCGACTCGATGCGGGCCTTGGTGTAGGCGCTGTTGGTGCGGATCGGCACCTGCCAGCCGGCGTAGCTGACCGACTCCATGCCCTCGGCCTGCAGTGCAATGGCCAGCAGCGCCGACGATGCCTGCTCGCCGGTGGCGGCGAGCATGTCGAGTTCGCGGCTGTAGTCGGCCGTCGGCCTGGCCGGGGCCAGTTCCTTGGCCAGCGCCAGCAGGCGATTGGTCTCGCCACTCATGGCGCTGGGCACGACGACCATCTGGTGCCCGGCTCGGGCCCACTTGGCGACGCGTTTGGCGACATTGCCGATGCGCTCGGTCGAGCCCATGGACGTGCCGCCGTATTTGTGAACGATCAATGCCATTGGATGTGAAAAAGTCGGATTCGGATACGCCCGCGCCACTGTCGTGGCGACTGCCTTCGCTGCGGCAGAGGACCTGATGACCGTGCTCGGCTAGGTCGGATCGGGCCGGCCATTGTACCAACACAGCAGGCCGCCCCTGCGCCGCATGGAGCCGGTCGACACCCGGATGTCGATCCGGTGGCCGCGCGTGCTGCAGGCGGCGATCTGGCGCTG
>JBFIDI010000265.1:0-7929 GCA_041581405.1 Burkholderiaceae bacterium | reverse complement strand
GTACGGACCCGCGGCGCCGTCGCTGCTGATGAGTCCGCGTATCGCGCCGCAGCTGGCGGGCATCGGCCTGCTCGCGACGATTCCGGACGCGCAGATCGAGCGCAATGCGCGCGAGCAGGCCGCGGCCGGTGGCCCGGTCCGGGGGCAGGTCAACCGGGTCTGGGACGCGCCGTCCGCGTCCATGCGTGTCGGCCGGTTCGGCTGGAAGGCCAACGTCGCGTCGCTGACGCACCAGACGGCCGCCGCCTTCCATGGCGACATGGGCATCACGTCGACGTTGTTCCCCGACGAGTCGTGTACCGGCACGCAGTCGGCCTGCGCCGCGGCGCCGCGCGGAGGGCCCGGCGGCCAGGGTCCGGAGATCGACGATGCCACGCTGGCCCAGGTGGTGTTCTACCAGGCCACGCTGGCGCCGGCGGCGCGGCGCAAGCCGGATGCGGCGCAGGTCGTGCGCGGGCAGCGGCTGTTTGCGCAGGCGCAGTGCGCGGCCTGCCATCGGCCGAGTTACGTCACCGGGCCTGCGTCCGATGCCGACGGCGGCAGCCCGTCCGCCGCGGGCCAGCGCATCTGGCCCTACACCGACCTGCTGCTGCACGACATGGGTGATGCGCTGGCCGACGGGCGGCCCGATTTCGCCGCCAGCGGATCGCAATGGCGCACGCCGCCGTTGTGGGGCGTGGGCCTGATCCGCGACGTCAACGGCCACCAGCGGCTGATGCACGATGGCCGGGCGGACGGCACCTTGCAAGCCATCCTGTGGCACGGCGGGGAGGCGGCGAGCGCGCGCGACCATGTGTTGCGCATGAGCCGGGCCGACCGCGATGCCTTGATCGCCTTTGTGGACTCCTTATGAACGCGAATCGATGGTGCCGGTTGGCTCTGGGTGTGTTCGCGGGCGCGACCCTGTGGGTCGGCAGCGCCGGCGCGCAAAGTGACTGGCGCACCACCGCGGTGCCGTTTTATTCGCCCGGGCAGTATGCGCAGGCTTCCGCCCGCGATCGCCTGGCCGACGCCACGCAATGGAAGTCGGCCGCGGCGGCATTGCGATCGGACCTGCAACGCTGGTGCGCCGGCGCACCGGCGCCCGGGGTGGCCGCGACCGCGCTGCAGCAGGATTGGCGTGCGGCGGTGACCGCATGGGACCGGCTGGACAGCGTCGCGCTCGGCCCGCTGATCGAGCGCCGCAGCGCGCGCGCGGTCGACTTCATGCCGGTGCGCGCGGCCATGCTCGAGCGCGCCGCCCGCGGCGGACCGAAGGACGCCGCCGCGATGGAACTGGTGGGTGCACCGGCCAAGGGTTTCGAGGCGCTGGAGTGGTTGTTGTGGCCCGAGGTGCCGACGCCCGGAACGCCGCGATGCGGCTACGCGATTTCGGTGGCGGAACACCTGCAGCGCGAGGCCGACGCGCTCGCGGCGGCATTCGGGGCGCAGGCCGGCGAAGAGCCCGATCCGGAACACACGCTTGCCGCCTTTGCCGAAGCCGTCAACCAATGGGTCGGCGGCGTGGAGCGCCTGCGCTGGGCATTCATGCGCAAGCCGATCGAGGTGGCGCGCAGCCGCGACGAGGCGCCGGAGTTTCCACGCCAGCGCAGCGGACAGAGCCACGACAGCTGGAGCGCGCGCTGGAGCACCTTGCGCGAGCATGCGGTGCTGGGCGCACGCGCGACGCCGCAACGCACCGGCAGCGGGCAACTGATCCCGTTCGAAACCTGGCTGCGCAGCCGCGGCGCCAACGAGCTGGCAGACCAGCTGGTGCGGGCGACGGCACAGGCCGATCGCGCGATGGCGCAGGCGCAACCACGGCAACCGGCAACGGTCGAGGCCGCCGCCGATGCGCTGGCGCAACTGACCCGTCTGATGCAGGCCGAACTGGCGCCGGCGTTGAACGTGTCGATCGGATTCAGCGATGCCGACGGAGATTGACGCGCCGCGCTGGACACGGCGTCGCAGCCTGGCCGCTGCCTGCGCCGGCTTCGGCGCCGCGATGGCGGCGCCGTTGTTCGCCGGCGAGCGGGCAGGGCATGGCCGCAGCGCGGACACGCGTCGTGTCGCCGCCGCCTGGGACGACGCGGCCGGGCGCCACCATGTCGGCCTGTTGTCGATGGACCAGGATCGGATGCGCGTGTCGGCGTCGATCGAGGTTCCGACGCGGGCGCACGGACTGGCGCTGGAGCCCGATGGCAGCGTGCTGGCGGTGGCGCGCCGGCCGGGCGAATGGCTGCTGCGCTGGCGTCCGCAGCGCCCGGGCGATCGGGACGCGGCGACATGGCATTGGCTGGAAGACGACAACCGCCTCAACGGCCATGTACTCGTCGACGGCGACAGCCTGTTGACGACCGAGACCGACCAGGAGTCGGGAGATGGCCAACTCGTTCGCCGCGACCGCCTCTCGCTGGTGGTGACCGCGCGCTGGCCGACCCGGGGGGCCGATCCGCACGCGATGCTGATGTTGCCCGACCGACAGGTGCTGGTCGCCAACGGAGGCATCGCCTCGCGGCCCGAAACCGGCCGCCGGGGGCTGGCGCTCGACCAGATGGACGCCTCGCTGGTGTTCATGTCGCCATCGGACGGCGCCGTCGGGCGCATGCTGCAGGTGCCCGATCCGCGGCTGAGCCTGCGGCACCTGGCCTGGCATCGCAGCGGCCGGGTCGCGGTCGCGATGCAGGCCCAGCATGACGACGCGCAGCAACGCGCCGGTGCTCCGGTGCTGGCCTTGCTCGACCTGGCACGGCACGAGTTGCGTGTCGTCGCGTCCAGCGGCGGGGTTGCCGGTTATGCCGGCGACGTTGCCGCGATCGACGATCACTGGTTCGTCAGCTGTCCGCGCGCCGGGCTCGTGCTGCAGTTCGCGCTCGATGGCACGCGCGTCGGGCAACTGGCGCTGGAGGATGCCTGTGCGCTGGCGGGCGCCGCCGACCAGAGCTGGGGTTGGGCCGCGGGCCAGGGGCAGGCATGGCATCTGGGGGCCGTGCCGGGTTCCGCCGGCATCGGCGTGAGCGTGGACAACCACGCCCTGGTGGTGTGAGGCCTCGGGCCTCGATGTCCCGTCGGGTGCGGTGGATCAGCCCTTGGCCACCGGCCGGGACGGATCGCTGCACCACTCGCTCCAGCTGCCGGCAAACAGCGCCTGGCGGCCCAGGCCGGCGACTTCCATGGCCAGCAGGTTGGGCACGGCGGTGACGCCGCTGCCGCAGTGGTGCACGACCGTGGACGGGTCGCGCCCGTCGAGCAGCTCTAGCAACTCGGCCTTGAGCACGATGGCCGGCTTGAACAGGCCGTCATCGTCGATGTTGGAGGCAAACGGCCGGTTCAAGGCACCGGGGATGTGGCCGGCGACCGGGTCGAGCGGCTCGACCTCGCCGCGGTAACGCGGCTCCGCGCGTGCGTCGATCAGGCACTGGCCGGCATCGTCGGCGAGCCGCTGCTGCACCTGCTGCGCGCTGACCAGCGCGGCACGTTCGGGCAGCAGATGGAAGTCCTGCGGCGCGTGCACGGTGGCCGCGCCGCTGGTGACCACGCCGCCGGCCGCGTACCACGCGGGCATGCCGCCATCGAGCACGGCCACGCGTTCATGGCCGACCCACTTGAGCATCCACCACAGGCGACCGCAGTAGTTGACGCCCTGGCGGTCATAGACCACGACCTGCATGTCGTTGGACAGGCCCACGCTGCCGAGCCAGCGGGCAAAGGCGGCGCGGTCGGGCAGGGGATGGCGTCCGCCGCTGGCCGCGTCCGGATCGTCCTTGGCACTGAGGTGACGATCGAGGTCGGCGCGCACCGCGCCCGGAATATGGGCTTCGGCGAACAGCGCATCTCCCGATTGCGGCTTGGCCAGGTCGAAGCTGCAATCGAAGATCATCAGCGGCCGGCCCGCGTCGAGCAGGGCCTGCAATTGGTCGGCGGAGATCAGTGTCGTGTAGTCCATGTTCATTCGTCGTTCGGCAACGCCTCCGGACCCATCGCGCTGCGGTACCACTCGTGGAAGTGCTGCATGCCGTCTTCCATCGGGCTCTGGTAGGGGCCACGTTCGTTGACGCCGCGTTGCAGCAGCGCACGGCGGCCGGCATCCATGCGCAGCGCGATCTCGTCGTCCTCGACGCAGGTTTCCATGTAGGCGGCCTGTTGTGCCTCGACGAAGTCGCGCTCGAAGGCCGCGATCTCCTCCGGGTAGTAGAACTCGACCACGTTGAGCGTCTTGTTCGGGCCCATCGGGTGCAACGTGGATACGGTCAACACGTGCGGATACCACTCGACCATCACGTGCGGGTAATACGCCAGCCAGATCGCGCCGTGCCGGGGCGCCTTGCCGTCGCGGTAGTTCAGCAGCGCCGACTGCCAGCGCTCGTAGGCCGGGCTTCCGGCCTTGCCCAGGCGGTTGGCGACACCGACGGTCTGCACGCTGTAGGTCTTGCCGAACTCCCAGCGCAGGTCGTCGCAGGTGACGAAACTGCCCAGGCCCGGGTGAAACGGGCCCACGTGGTAGTCCTCGAGGTAGACCTCGATGAAGGTCTTCCAGTTGTAGTCGCATTCGTGCATCTCGACATGGTCGAGCACGTGGCCGCTGAAATCCAGGTCGGCCAGCGGGCCGAGCCCGGCCAGGTCGGAGGCGACCGACAGGCCCTGGCCCGTGCCGGGACGCGCCGCCTCGAACAGCAGGCCGTTCCACTGCTGCAGCGCATAGTTGTCCAGGTTCAGGCACGGGTCCTGCGGGAAATGCGGCGCGCCGATCAGCGTGCCGGTCTTGCCCGCGGCCGCCTCGCCGCCGCCACTGTAGGTCCAGCGGTGCAGGGGACACACGATGTTGCCGAAGGCGCTGCCGGGTTGCTCGGTCAGCAGGCTGCCACGGCCCTTGAGCATCAGCGCCTGGCGGTGCCGGCAGACGTTGGAGATCAGCTCCACGCCCTGGGTCGTGCGTACCAGCGCACGCCCGCCGGCCTCCTGGGGCAGGGCGTAATAGTCGCCGATCTCGGGCACGGCCAGTTCATGCCCCACGTAACGGGGCCCGCACTGGAAGATGCGGCTTTGCTCGCGTTGGTAATTGGCTTCGTCGAAATAGCTGGCAACCGGTAATTGGCTTGCCGCCTGCTGCAGTCGAAGACTTAAATCAGACATCGGGGACCTGACCTAAATGCTCCCCACAGGGAGAAGACAGCCGCCGGTGCATGTTTGACCGACGGTGACAAGATAATCCGGACGGACCGGCGGCGAAACGCTCGATTCTACCTTCGTAGCCAGCGGCTCGCGCCGCGACGCGGTGGTGGCTGTCGCGCCGGCGCGAGGGGCTCCGGCCCCGCGTGCCTAAAATGGCAGGTTTCCAGGATAGCGACACCCCATGGCCAAGGCGACCGCCCCAGCGACCACGACGACGACCCCCGCGAGCTACGAGGCTGCGCTGCAGGAACTCGAACAACTGGTCGGCCGGCTCGAATCCGGCGACATGCCGCTGGAGCAACTGCTCGGCGGTTACCAGCGCGGCGCGGAGTTGCTGCAGTATTGCCGTGACCAGATCCAGGCCGTGGAGAACCAGATCAACGTGCTCGATGCGGGCACGCTCAAGACATGGATACCCGAGTGACACCACCCGTCTCGCCGCGGCCCGCGCAGGCGCTCGACCTGCGGGCCTGGTCGGCGGCGCGGCTCGAGCTGGTCGAGCGTGCGCTCGAGCGCTGGGTCACGGCGGACCCGCCCGAGGGGCTGGACCACGGTGCGCCGGCCGAACTGGTGCAGGCCATGCGGTACGCCGTGCTCGATGGTGGCAAGCGCCTGCGCCCGCTGCTGGTGATGGCGGCCTGCGAGTCGCTGCAAGGCCACACCGGAGCGGCCTTGCGCGCGGCCTGTTCGGTGGAGTTGATCCATGCCTATTCGCTGGTGCACGACGACATGCCGTGCATGGACAACGACGTGTTGCGCCGGGGCAAGCCGACGGTGCACGTGGCCTTCGGCGAGGCGACGGCGCTGCTGGCCGGTGATGCCTTGCAGGCACTGGCGTTCGAGTTGCTGACGCCCGACGGGCCCGAATCGGTGCCGGTGGAGATGCAGGCCCGGTTCTGCCGCCTGCTGGCCCGTGCGGCGGGCAGCGCGGGCATGGCCGGCGGCCAGGCGATCGACCTGGCCAGTGTCGGCTGCCCGTTGAGCGAGAAGCAGCTGCGCGACATGCATGCACTCAAGACCGGTGCCCTGCTGCAGGGAAGCGTGTTGATGGGGGCTGCGTGCGGCAGCACCACCACGGCGCAGTGGCGGGCGCTGGAGGAGTTCGGTGCCGCCATCGGCCTGGCCTTCCAGGTCGTCGACGACATCCTGGACGTGACCGCCGATTCCGCCACGCTGGGCAAGACCGCCGGCAAGGATGCGGCGGCCGACAAGCCGACCTACGTGTCGGTGATGGGCCTGGAGCCTTCGCGCGTTTTTGCCCGCTCGCTGCTGGCGGACGCCCATGCGGCCCTGGACCGCGCCGCATTGCCGTTCGACCAGGCGCTGCGTGCGCTTGCCGACATGGTCGTGCACCGATCGAACTGAAGACTGCCCATGCCCGATACCGAATACCCGTTGCTGCAACAGATCCGCGATCCGTCCGACCTGCGACGCATGCCCCGGGGGCAGCTGGGCGCGCTGGCCGCGCAATTGCGCGCCTTCCTGCTCGACAGCGTGTCGCGCACCGGGGGACACCTGAGTTCCAACCTGGGCACGGTCGAGCTGACGGTGGCGCTGCACTACGTGTTCAACACGCCGCATGACCGGCTGGTCTGGGACGTCGGCCACCAGACCTATCCGCACAAGATCCTGACCGGGCGGCGCGAACGCATGGCCAGCCTGCGCCAGCTCGGCGGCCTGAGCGGTTTTCCGCAGCGCTCCGAGAGCGATCACGATGCGTTCGGCACCGCCCACTCCAGTACCTCGATCTCCGCGGCTCTGGGCATGGCGCTGGCGTCCAAGATCAAGGGCGAAGACCGCCACAGCGTGGCCATCATCGGCGACGGCGCGTTGACGGCGGGCATGGCGTTCGAGGCGCTCAACAATGCCGGCGTCGCCGATTGCAGGCTGCTGGTGATCCTCAACGACAACGACATGAGCATCAGCCCGCCGGTGGGCGCGCTCAACCGCTACCTGGCCCAGCTCATGACCGGGCAGTTCTATTCGGCGGCCAAGCAGGTCGGCAAGACCGTGCTCAAGGGCGCGCCGCCGCTGTTCGAGCTGGCCAAGCGCTTCGAGGAACATGCCAAGGGCATGGTGGTTCCGGCCACCCTGTTCGAGAAGTTCGGCTTCAACTACACCGGCCCGATCGACGGCCACGACCTGGAATCGCTGATCCCGACGCTGGAGAACATCCGTCACCTGGACGGCCCGCAGTTCCTGCATGTGGTGACCAAGAAGGGCCAGGGCTACAAGCTGGCCGAGGCCGATCCGGTCGCCTACCATGGCCCGGGCAAGTTCGACCCGGCGGTGGGATTGCAGAAGGCGGCGACGCCGGCCAAGCCGACCTTCACCCAGGTCTTCGGCCAGTGGTTGTGCGACATGGCGGCGCAGGACAAGCGCCTGGTCGGCATCACGCCGGCGATGCGCGAGGGCTCCGGCCTGGTCGAGTTCGAGAAACGTTTCCCCGACCGGTATTTCGATGTCGGCATTGCCGAGCAGCACGCGGTCACGTTCGCGGCCGGCATGGCCTGCGAGGGCTTGAAGCCGGTGGTGGCGATCTATTCCACGTTCCTGCAACGCGCCTACGACCAGCTGATCCACGATGTCGCGATCCAGAACCTGCCGGTGGTGTTCGCACTCGATCGCGCCGGCCTGGTCGGCGCCGATGGCGCGACCCACGCGGGTGCCTACGACATCCCCTATCTGCGCTGCATTCCCAACCTGTCGCTGGCCTGTCCGGCCGACGAGAAGGAATGCCGCCAGTTGTTGTCCAGTGCGTACGAGCAGGACCACCCG
>JBFIDI010000264.1:0-7991 GCA_041581405.1 Burkholderiaceae bacterium | reverse complement strand
GCGCGCCCGCGGATGCACCGGTGCGACTGCGGCCTGGGGCCGGATCGACGGGCGGCAACCGGCGCCGACCGAGCGTGCGGGACCGGACCCGGCCCCGGGCCCGTTACGGCGTCGCCCGGGACGGCTCCTGGTGCGGTCGTTGTGCGAAAGCCTTCGCCAATTCCTGCCGGCAATGTTTCATCAGGCTCGAGAAATAGGCGTTGCGACGCCAGAACAGGCCGATCGGAATGCTCCACTGGTGTGCCGGTGGCGGCAATACGGCCAGGCCCTCGGCCAGCGGCGAATGCAGCGAATCGGTCGTCAGCACGGTCAGCAGGTCGGTGCGCGCCACGATGGAGGCGAACACCACCGGCGAGGTGTCGGCCTCGACGAACACGTCGGGTACCGCGGTCAGGTGTTCGGTGAACAGGCTGTCGATCCATGAGCGCAGGGTGATGTCGGCCGGCGGCAGCAACCAGCGCTGGCGCGCCAGGTCGGCCAGCGCGAACGGCTGGCGCAGCAGCGGGTGGTCGCGCCGCGCCACGATGAAGGAGCGTTGTTCGCCCAGCACCGTGTAGTTCAGTTCCGGCGCGATGCGGTCCTGCACGGCGGCGACGGCCAGGTCGAGGTGGCCGTTGCCGAGGTCGCGCAACAAGGCGCCGCTGAGCTTGATGTGGACCTGGAACCGCGCGACATCCTCGCGACCCAGGAAATGGGACAAGGCGGGCGACACCACCGAGTCGATCAGCGCCGGCACCGCGCCGATGCGCAGTTCGCCGGTCTGGCCGATCTTGAGGTCGTGGATCTCGGTCTGGATGTCGTCGACCATCTGCCCCAGCGTGCGGCTGCGCGCCACCAGCGTGCGGCCGATCGAGGTCAACGCGACGCCGCGTGCGGTCCGCTCGAGCAGGCGCACGCCCAGGGCGGTCTCCAGGCGCTGGACCGTCTTGGTCAGCGCGGGTTGCGTGACCCCCAGCGCATGGGCGGCGTGGTGCAGGTTGCCCATCTCGGCGATGGTCTGGAATGCCTGCAGGTCCTTGAGTTGCATCATGCTCGACGCCCTTGCGATGAAGTGATTCCCAAATGTTATCGAATTAGTCCGAAGCAGGGCTGTGCACCGGGCGGGCGGCTTCCCATAATGGCTCCCGATGGTGCCGCACGGACTTGTGCTGCGCCGCAACCGGGCGCGACCCGGCAACTGGAAACCGAAGGAGACATATGCTGAAGATTACCCAATGGAATCGTAGGAAGCTGATGCAGGTGGCCGGCGCCGTGTGCCTGGCTTCGGCCGGCGCGGCGGCCATGGCCCAGGCCGACTACCCGGCGCGCACGATCAAGGTGGTGGTGCCGTATTCGGCCGGCGGCAACACCGACGCCATCACACGCAGCGTGATGCGCGACCTCGCAACCCGGCTCGGGCAGCCGGTGGTCGTCGAGAACAAGCCGGGCGCCAACAGCATCCTCGGAACCGATCTGGTCGCGAAGGCCGCCCCCGACGGTTACACCCTGCTGGTGACGATCGGCGCCTATGCCAACAACCAGTCGCTGTACAAGTCGCTGCCCTACGCGCCGACGGACCTGGTTCCGGTTTCCTTGCTGACGCGGACCTCGCTGGTGCTGGTGAGCAGCGACCCGCAGGTGCGCACCGTCGAGGACCTGATCCGCAAGGGCAACCAGCCGGGGGCCGCGGTGACCTTTGCCAGCAGCGGCGTGGGTTCGGCGGCCCACCTGCTGGGCGAGCGCTTCGTGCGCGGAACGGGCATGAAGTCGGCCCAGCATGTGCCCTACAAGGGCAGCAGCGACGCGATGAACGACCTGCTCAGCGGGCGGATCAGCTTCATGTTCGATGCCGTGTCCGCCATGGGCCCCCACATCCGCCAGGGCAAGCTCAACGCGCTTGCCGTGACCGGCGCCAACCGTTCGCCGCAGCTCAAGGACGTGCCCAGCATCGTGGAGTCGGGATACCCGAAACTGGTCGCCAATGCCTGGGCCGGCCTGCTGGCGCCCGCCGGCACGCCCAAGGCCGTGATCCAGAAACTTTCGACCGAACTGGCCGCCGTGTTGCGCAATCCGGAGCTGCAGCGCAAGCTGGAAGCCATCAATACCGAGACGGTCGGCAGCACGCCCGAGGAACTGGCCGCGTTCATCGAACATGAGGTCGCGGTCAACCGCGAGGTGATCCGCGAGTTGCAGATCACGCTGGACTGAAGGGGGGGCGTGATGCAAGTACGTCCTGATGACGCGGGCCGCAAGACGGTCCGTATCGGCGGCGCGGGTGCCTTTGTCGGCGACAGCGTGCTCGGCCCGCAGCAACTGGTTGCGGTCGACGGCATGCAGTACCTGGTGTTCGACTACCTGGCCGAGATGACCTTGTCGAGCTTCGCGCAGACCCGCAAGCGCGATCCGAACGCCGGTTACGCCGCCGAGTTCGTCGACGTGGCCATGCAGGAGGTGCTGGGGGACTGCGTGCGCCGCGGCATTCGGGTGGTCTCCAACGCGGGCGGGCTCAACCCCCGCGCCTGCGCGCAGGCGGTTGAACGCCTGGCCTCGTCCAAGGGCCTGGCGGTGAAGGTGGCCTGGATCGATGGCGACGACTGCGTCGGCCTGGTCGAGCCGCTGCGCCGCCAGGGCGTGCGCGACTTCTACACCGGCGCGGCCATGCCGGACGTGCTCGAGAGCGCCAATGTCTACCTGGGTGCGTTTCCGATCGCGCGGGCGCTCGACCTGGGTGCCGACATCGTCGTGACCGGTCGCATCGTCGACAGCGCGACGACCCTGGGCATCCTGATCCACGCGTTCGGCTGGGGGCCGGACGATCTCGACCGGCTGGCTGCCGGCTCGTTGGCCGGGCACCTGCTCGAATGCGGGGCCCAGGTCACGGGCGGCATCTTCACCGACTGGCGCGACGTGCCGGACTGGGAAAACATCGGATACCCGTACGTCGACTGCAGCGACGACGGCGGCATCGTCGTGTGCAAGCCCGAAGGCACGGGCGGTCTGGTCAGCCAGGCCAGCGTGAGCGAACAGGTGTTGTACGAAGTGGGCGACCCGGCGCATTACGTGTTGCCCGACGTGGTGTGCGACTTCTCCGGCGTGACCGTGCAGCAGCTGGGCCCGCACCGGGTGGCCGTGCGCGGCGCGCGCGGTGCTGCGGCGCCGCCGACCCACAAGCTGACGGCCAGTTTCCTGTCGGGTTACCGCTGCATCACGCAGTTGTCGGTGTTCGGCATCGACGCGATCGAGAAGGCGCGTCGCACCGGCGATGCCCTGGTGGCGCGCACGCGTGCGATGCTGCTGGCCAAGGGGCTGGGCGACTTCGACAAGCTGGCCGTGACCGTGATCGGGGCCGAGGACGGGTACGGGCCGCACGCGCGCCCGAGCGCGGTGCGCGAGGCCATCGTGCGCGTGGCGGCGCTGCATCGCAATGCCCAGGCGCTCGAACTGCTGTCGCGCGAGTCGCGTTCGCCCGGCGTGTCGTTTGCGCCCGGCACGACCAGCGGCAGCTCGCTGACGCTCAACAGCCGGCCCGCGGTGGAGCCGCTGCACGGCCTGTTCACCTGCCTGGTGCCCAAGTCCCTGTGTGCCGTTCCGCGCGTGGTGATGGGCATGGCGGTCGAAGAGGTTCCGCTGCCGCCGCCGTCGGCGGCGCCGCAACCGTCGCCCGGCGGCTCACCGTCACCGGTGGCGGACCGGCCCGACGCACGGCCGTTCGACGCATCCGGCCCGCAGGTGCAGCTGCCGCTGATCCTGCTGGCGCATGGCCGTTCCGGCGACAAGGGCGATACCTCGACCCTGTCGGTGATCGCACGCGACGCGTCCTACCTGCCGCTGCTCGCGCACGTGCTGACGCCGGACGCCGTCAAGGCCTACCTGGCGCATCTGGTGAAAGGGTCGGTGCAGCGGTATGCCGTGCCCGGTCTGCATGCGCTCAACTTCCATCTGGACCAGTCGCTCGATGGCGGGGCTCCGAGTTCGCTGCGCACCGACCCGATGGGCAAGGGGCTGGCCCAGATGCTGCTGGGCATGCCGGTTCCGGTGCCGCAGGCCTGGTTGTCGACCCGGCCCGAACTGCAGGCGCGCCGCGACGCAGCCGTGCCTACCAGCCCCAGAGCAGCCGCTTGGACATCCAGCCCTTGATGCCGTCGCGGCCTTCGACCCGGATCCAGCCGGACTTGGCGCCGCGGGTGCGCATCAGGTCGTAACGCTCGGCCTTGCCAACGATGCGGTAGCCGGTGCCCGGGCCGCTGCGGATGTTGGCGATCCGGGCCTTGACGATATGGTGCGGCGTCTTGCCGGTGAGCGAACGCGCGACCCAGCCGGTGTCGTTCTCGAAGTCCTTGACCTGCAGCCAGCTGCCCTTGCGTTGCAGCACCTGCAGCGGGTAGCCGCGTTCGAGCTCCCACAGGACTTCGGTGTTCGTACCAGGGCCCGAGCGCATGTTGACGACCGAACCCTTGATACTGACCATCTCGGCCAGGGCGGGGGCGGCGGCGAAAGCCAGGCAGAGGCCGGCGATGCTGAGAAAACGGGTCGTGGCGCGTGTCAAATCCATGTGGCAAAAATCTCCTATGCCCCCGACTGTAGTGGCAGCCACCGGCCAGATGAAGCACAAGCCGGGCAAATCGTGCAATCGTGTTACCGCTCGCAATACTTTTTTCAGCATCTCACGTGCATGTATCCGCGCAAAAGCGTATGCGTGTGCGGCGGCGGCCCGTGGCCGGGCGCGGGAGCACATCACTTTTCGTGCGGCGAAAGGCGCGCAAACACCCCGGATCGATACGATGTTCAAGCCGATGCGGCCGGCGTACACTGCCCGCAGCGGGACCACGGCGACCTTGTTCGTGCCGGTTCCGTGAGGCCACCCACGCATGGGCACGGCCACGCGCGGCAGGTGCCCGCGGCAGGCGCGTGGGGCCGTTTCATTTCAGGCTGGACGGAGGTGCATGATGGCGGAGATCGCGATAGGACTGCACGGCGGCTGCGGCGCGCTGGCCCATGATCTGCAAAGCGCCGAAGACTGGGCCGAGAGCCGGCAACACATGGCCGACGCACTGCGCGCCGGTTGGCACATCCTGCGTCTGGGCGGCTCGGCGCTGGACGCGGTGCAGGCCACCGTCGTCGTGCTCGAGGACAGCCCGCACTTCAACGCCGGCCACGGCGCCGCGCTGACCGAAAGCTCCGAACACGAACTCGACGCCTCCATCATGGACGGCGCGACGCTGGCCGCCGGTGCGGTCTGCACCGTGCGCCGCACGCGCAACCCGGTCAAGCTGGCGCGCGCGGTGCTCGATTCCGGGCGCCTGGTCATGCTCGGCGGTGTCGCGGCCGACCGTTTTGCCGAACTGCAGGGGCTGGAGATGGTGCCCAACACCTGGTTCACGACCCAGCGCCGCATCGACGCCTTGCGCACGCTGAAGGAAAAGGAAGCGACCGGGTCCTTCATCCCGGCCTCCGAGGCCGAGAAACATGGCACCGTGGGCGCGGTCGCGCGCGACGCCGACGGCCACCTGGCGGCGGCCACCTCCACCGGCGGCTTCAACAACAAGCTCGAAGGCCGCATCGGCGACAGCCCCATCATCGGCGCCGGCACCTATGCCCGCGACGGCGTGTGTGCGGTGTCCTGCACCGGCCAGGGCGAGATCTTCATCCGCCGCGTCGCCGCCTACGACATCGCGGCGCGCATGCAATACGCCGGCCAGGCGCTGGACGCGGCCGCGCATGCGGTGGTGTTCGAAACCCTGTCCAGCCACGCCATCGGCGCCGGCCTCGTCGCGCTGGGCGCCGAAGGCAATCCGGTGGCGCCGTACAACACGCTGGGCATGTACCGCGGCTGGATCACCACCGAAGGCCAACTCGTCGTGGCCACGCACAAGGATCTGCATCCGATGGGGCCGGCCTGAGCGGGGCTGTGTTGCCGACGCGAGGTCGGCACGGCGGGACGTGTACGCAGGGTGCGCCACCGCTGGCATCGTGGCGGTCCCCCGTTTGGGGGAGCGTATAGGGCCGTCGCGGGGCGCCGCTTCTTGTTACATTTGCGGCTTCGACGCCGGTTTCGGCGTGTGGATGACAACCAAGAAATGCCGCTGGACGCAGATCGTGATGTGCCGGGTTTTGTGCTTCTTTTATTGAAGCGCGAAGGGCATGGCAGCGTTGCGTTTTGGTGCTTGCTGAACGACAGGGTCAGTAATGTATGCCGCAGAATTCTGCGGTCGATATTGAGTTAAACGTCACTGGGAGTTGCGTTGAAGCTTGGCGCTCAGCAATACAGTTTCACGCGCGGCAGCGATGTCGATCGCGACGGCATGTTTCTGGAAGCGGATGTGGTTGGGGAAGGCGGGAAACGCACCGTTGCCGAGGTTTTCTTTTCTGACGCGACGGGCCAGTTCTTTCTGACATGCTTCGAGGAAAATGTTCCACTTGAACTGGTCGAATATCTCATCGAAGAAGGTCGCAGATGGCTCCCTCCCAGCACGGTAGCGACGTGATGTTTAACATGTCGGCCCATCGGACCGCCTACGGCGTCCGCTGGCCTTTGCGTTAAACCGCTAGCAGCATGTTGGAGCTAAACGCCGTGACTGCCATCCCTGTGGGGGCGCTTGCTGCGGCAACTTGGTCCGCAGTGGGCATTCGCCGCCTCTTGCGATCCGCCGCCTTTGCAGCGTTCTCGCGCAGGCAGAGGCTCCTAGTCTGGGGTGTTGCAGTAGGCGTACTAGTTCCCGCCCTAGCGTTGGCGTTTGCGGCCTCGGTGCTGTTGACAAACGTCACAGTTCACCCAGGGGCTGGCAATCACTTATCCATGGCATTGACCATTGTTTTCGGTCTTGGCATCGTTGGCGCCGCAGTCACCTGGGCCACTGCAAGGTTCGTCGCAAATCTTGTCCTCTGGATGGGCCGCAAATGAGTACGCGGCTTAACATTTCGGCCCATCGGACCGCCTACGGCGTCCGCTGGCCTCTACGTTAACCATCAAATGCCAGGTCCTTTGTCACCGGAGCGGGAGAAAGAGTACGGCGATTTGCTCGCGTTCCTCGATTTCTATTTCAAGCACCTTCTCAAGAATGCTCCCGTCGGTGGATTGGATTTGGCCACTGAAGCCAGGAAAATTGCAGACCAGTTCGGGAAATCGAAAGGTCTGGAAGGGCTGCGCCAGGCCGTAGGTGATGTGCTTGAAGAGTTCCGCGACCTCACGCCGGACTCCGTCAAGATGGTCGATGAAGCTCTGCGCGCTGTAGGTCTTATCACGCTGTCTGAGCTACGCAGAAAATACGATGCTGCGTACAGAAAGATATTGAAGCGGCGCAGCATCAAGTCTGAAACGGAGTACTACTTGGTAAACGGGCTTCTCGTAGACCAAACTTCCGAAGTTTCACCTTCAGAACGCACGCTATTGCAGGAGATGGTGGAAGCCTATGAAACCGTGGTTAACAGGCCGCTGCATCCGACCGCCTTCGGCGTCGACTGAGCGGCGGCGTTAGCCATGGAAATCCCGGCAGCGGTCGCGGCTCTTCAGTTTCCAGTGTTGCTTTGGCGGCATGGATATTCGTACGTCGCAGGACATGCACTTGAGTTGTGCGCACATCCGCGCTCGCTGATCGAGGATACGAAGCAACGAGCGAGGCGAGGCGAGTTTTTATTGGCGGACAGCGGTGGCAAGCTGTTCAGGGTCACTGCGTTTGTAGACGTTCCGCCATTTGGGGGACTGCGACGGTTCGGGCACTACCTGCTTCGTTCTCGGTTTGCAGCGCCAGCGCTGAGCGAAGTCTCATCATCTGAGGAAGAAGCAGTGCGAAAGAAGCTGTCCAGCGCTTTACGCTTGCTGCCTTCTATGGCATCGGGTAGGGACGCTCGACTGGCTAACAAATCTTTCCAGCGGACCGCCTCCGGCGGCCGCTGAACTCGGCGTTATATGGCAGAGTGCTTTTTGCGTTGGTCTGTAGCCTCGAAAAAGGTCGTGAGAGCATGAAACTCGTCGGCATGGTAGGTCTTGTCTCTATGCATGCGGTTGCGCTGTT
>JBFIDI010000263.1:0-8003 GCA_041581405.1 Burkholderiaceae bacterium | reverse complement strand
CGGGCGACAGCCAGGTCGAGTATGTCGAAGTAGCCGCGTAACCGGTCATTCCATCGGACGGCTATGCTGACCGCTGCATTCCGGCGTTCTTCGACCAACCGGCATTCCTTGCGCGGTGGCCGCTGTCAGCCATGACCATGCATTCGACTGTCGTATTTCCGGTTCAGGCCGAGCGCGCAGCAGCGCGCAGCTGTTTTCAACTTGCGCGCGCCCCGAGATCCATGGCCGCGAAGCTGGCCGACTTCGTCGCGGGTGCGCACGAGACTTCGGCACTCGCAGGCCGCCTTGTCGCACTGCTGCTTGCCATGGTTCTTGCAGGCGGCCGTGCCGTCGCGGCCGAGCCCACAGCGATTTCGGAGCACTATCAGCTCAGACCTGTATCCGGCTCCCTGCTGGCGCGCGCGCACTTTCGGGTCTTCGTCAAGACACCGCGCGGCGACCATGAGTACCTCGGCTCGCTCCGTGATCCACGCTGGGCGCAAAAGCAGCCTTTCGGCGCGGCGGGTCTCGAGGCGAAGAACCTCGCCGTGTCCGCAGATGGTCGCTCGCTGCTGTACCACCACCATGCGTCGCTTGCGGGGCGCAACAGCGACAAGCCGGGCGGCCTGTACCGCCACGTGGCGGGTATCGGCGATACCCTTTTATTGCAGGACAGAGAATTCACCATCTCCGCGACCAGCTTTCCCAAGGCTTTGCCCGATGATGCGATCGCCATTCGCCGGATGCGGTCAAGCGAAGCAGTGACGGCGGATGGCACGATCATGCCGCTGCTGACGCTTGGCGGCACGGCACTGCATCGCGCGGCGTTCGCCGGCGACATGGAAGCGATCGCGCGGTTGGGTGCCGGTGGTGCCGGCGCACTGAATGCGCGCAATCACTGGGACCTGACGGCCCTCGACATCGCGGTGCTGGCGCGCCAGGGCAAGGCCGCGCTGGTGCTTCTCGCGCTCGGGGCCGAGGTCCGCACCACCCAGGATGAAAACGCGCTCGTCTATCTCGCAACCGCATACCGCAATCCCGAGGTGCTCGACGAGTTGCTGCGCCGCAAGGTTCCGTACCGGTATTTCGACAAGAATGGCCTGTCGCCGTTTCACGCGGTACTGCGGTTCTACCTCGACCACGGCTTGTTCCCCGAGCGGGTCCGCGACTTCGAATCGTTCTCGTCCACGCTCGAGGTTTTCCTCCGGCATGGCGCCGATGTGAGCCTTCGGGACGGCAAGGGTCGCACGCTGCTGCACCTTGTATCGGATTCGAGTGTTCCGGCCCCGCAGCGCGGCGCGATTGCAGTGCACCTGGTCGGCAAGGGGGCCGACGTCGATGCCGTTGACGCAGAGGGGAACACGCCCCTCCATTACGCAGCGTCGATCGTCGTCGAGGAGCGTAGCGCGAAGGCTTGGGAGGACTGGAAGCTGCCGGCACTACACGCGATCGCGGAGCGCACGAAGTCGGTGGACGTGAAGAATGCCGCTGGTCTCACGCCGCTGCATCTTGCGGTCCAGCGCAACCAGATCCGGACCGCCGAGTACCTGGTGTCGCGTGGCGCCGATACCAGCGTCGAATTCGTTCACGCCGGCCTCGGTCCGAAGGTGCCCGGGCAAGACATTCGCGCACGCATCGAATCAGTCAAGGCGAGCGCGTGGTGGAAGTACCAATGAGAGCCCTGCGTCATGGTGCGGCCAGCAAGACCGACGGTTGCGGACGCCCCGGCGCAGAGCGGCTTGGCGCAGCACGGATGCGCATCCCGACAGACAGACGTTGGAGAGGTAACCAGAAATGAAAGTGGAACCAGGGCCCGGATTTGCCGTCTTGTACCGCTGGCGCATTCATCCGGAGAAGGAAGATCAGTTCGTCGAGGGCTGGTCCCGTGTCTCGGCCGGCCTGCTCAGGGATCGAGGTTCACTGGGGTCGAGGCTGCATCGTGGCAGCGACGGTATCTGGTACAGCTATGCACAGTGGCCCAGTGCGAACGCGCGAGACGAGGCATTTTCCCTGCCTGCCGTGGATACTGACGCGGCGGCGATGATGCGCGAAGCGATCGTCGAGCGCCTGCCCGAAGTCGTATTGCAACCAGTGTCGGACTTCATGGTCTTGCCGGGCAAGACAGATGCCTAACCACTCGAGATGCTCGCCAAGATCGGTGCTGCTCTTGGCTTTGGCTTCCAAGCACGAAGCGACGACGGACCCCTCCGTGCGTGCGGGACGGCTGCGCCGCGCTGCAAAGTCGGCGTCATACGGAAGGAGTATGAATTGATCCCCATGAAAACAACGATCCGCCGGGCCGGCCCGAACGAGGCTGTTCCATGGAGACTTCTGCTCAGCGCAGACGGGCCCAGGTCCGAGATCGCGAAGTACCTGGCACGCGGGGAATTGTGGCTTGCGGACTGCGGCGGTGACATCGTCGGCGAAATGGTTCTGATGGAAACCAGGGTCGACGTGTGGGAAATCATGAATCTGGCCGTCTCGCAAAGTGTGCAGCGCACGGGTATTGGTACCCGGCTGTTGCGGAAGGCGCGGACGATCGCAAAGCAACGACGGGCGCTTCGACTGGAGGTCGGCACTGGCAATGGTGGGGTAGGTCAGTTGGCGTTCTATCAGCGCTTCGGGTTTCGGATTGTCGGCGTCGACACCGACTTCTTTGTACGGCGATGGCACAAGGTCGCGAAGCAAAACGGCATGGCGCTTCGCGACATGGTGCGAATGGAAATCGCGTTCGATACATGACGGGTCGGCCGACGCGGAGCCGCGATGACGGGAGATACACCCGATCGATCCATCGGGCGTATGCTGGCATTTCGCATGAGATCCGTTTCGCCATGATCCCGCTCTCGGAACTGTTTGCAGCACAACAAGGGCCCAGCCGGTGGCTGGATGGAACGCCCGCCGAACGCGCGGTGCCGCCCAACGGTCGCTCGAGGTGTTGCTCGCGGGGTCGGAGCGTGAGGGACTTGCCGACCTTTTTCTCGGCACGACGGACAGGTTCCCGGCGGCGCATCGGTTCCATGCGGAAAGCGGCTTTCTCGAGATCGCGAAATCCGGGCTTTCGTCGGCCTTCCCGGCCATGTCTGTCGACTCCAGCTTCCATCGCAGAAGCCGGGACCAACGTGGCGCCTGACGCTGCGTTCGCGCAATACGGCTGCGCCAGGTCAACGACCCGACCCTGAACCTCAACCCTGCTGTGTAGGAGCCCGCCTTGTTCTCACATGTTTTTGTCGGCGTCGGAGATTTCGATCGCGCCCTCGCGTTCTACGAACCGTTGATGGCATCGCTGGGCATCGAGGCCCGCTTCTGCGAGAGAAGCCGCCCCTGGGCTGGCTGGCAGTCCAGCCCGGGCCCCAGGCCGCTTTTCCTCATCGGCAAACCGTATGATCGACTCGCGTCTTCACCCGGAAATGGCAACATGGTGGCGTTTCTGGCACAGACGCGCGCCATCGTGGATCACGCGTTTCGAGTCGCCCTGGCTCACGGTGGCGTATCGGAAGGGCCGCCAGGTGTGAGGCCCGAATACCACGATAACTACTACGGTGCCTATTTCCGGGATCCCGATGCAAACAAGCTGTGTGTCGTCTGTCACGCTGCGCAATAGCGAACCTGCCGCCATCTGGCGCATGACGCCCCGGCCTTCCGGCGAGCCGACGTCCAGCGCGCTGCGGATGATGTCACCTGCCAGACTGCGGTATAGAACCATATGGGGGGCCGTCGTGCATGAACCAGGATGAACTCAAGGCCGTTTTCGACCAGCAGGCGTCGGGCTACGAACGGCAGCAGCAACGGTTGGCACCGGTACACGACGGCCTGTACTTTCAGCTGCAATGGATCTTGTCCGACTTGCCGCGATCGGCCCGCATACTGTGCGTCGGGCTGGGAGCCGGCGCGGAACTGTCCTATCTGGCCCGCAGGTTTCCGGGCTGGAGCTTCACCGCTGTCGAACCCTCCGGGGCCATGCTGAGTGCGTGCCGTCGAAGAGCCGAGAACGAGGGTTTCGCATCGCGCTGCGTGTTTCACGAGGGTTACCTGGAGTCGCTGCCGGAAGCCGATCCCCATGACGCAGCGACCTGCTTCATGGTTTCGCAGTTCATGCTCGATCCCGAAGTGCGTTCACGGTTCTTTCATGCCATCGCCATGCGGTTGCGACCCGACGGCATCCTGGTCAGCGCAGACCTGGCCTCGGAATTCGGCTCCATCGAGTACCAGGCCCTGCTCACGACGTGGGTGACGATGCTGCACGCGGCAGACGTGCCGCCGGGTGCCCTCGAAAAGACACATGCCGCCTGGGAAAAGGATGTCGCCATGCTGCCGCCCGGCGAGGTCAAGGCCATCATCGCGCGCGGCGGTTTCGACACACCCGTTCAGTGCTATCAGGCCGGATTCGTCCATGCCTGGTTTGCCCGGCGGTCGGGGCAAGATGCCGGCTGACCGATCATTGCCGCGGGAGTCGCATGGCGCATGCCGCAACGGGGACTATGTCCGCGTGCGCGAACGGCGGCATGCGCTGCGTGAGACGCTGCAGGAGTCGGCCGCTATGGGGCCACAATGGCCGAAGGTCGGTTCGCTGCCGATCGCGCGGCCCGGGTTGTCGGTGGCGCAGCCCAAGATCCTGCAGGAGGTCATCACCTTGTCCGCCTTCGTGCCGTTTGCCGTGCTCTACCTCGAGGAGCCGCTGAAGCTGGACTACCTGTGGGCCGGCCTGTACATGCGTGCCGCCGCCTGTTTCTTCCACCGGAGTCGCCGGAGTGGCGGCTGAGCCCGAGGGCCGACCGGAGACCTGTTCATGCCATTGATCGCCGTCACGCGTCTGCGTATCCGTTCGCCATGGTACCTGCCGGCTTTTCAATGGCATGCGTTTCGCGCGGCCCGTCAGGCGCGTGCGGCGCCGGGCAACCTCGACCTCGCCTTGTTCAACGATGCGCACCGGGCGTTCTGGACCTGCACGGCCTGGAAGGATCTGGAAGCGATGCGCGCCTACCTGGCGGCCGATCCGCATCGCAGTGCCATGCGCAAGCTCGCGCACTGGTGCGATGAGGCCAGTGTCGTCCACTGGACGCAGGATTCCCCCGCGTTGCCGAGCTGGGGGGCCGCACATGCGCGGATGCAGCAACAGGGGCGCCCGTCCAGGGTGGATCACCCGTCACCGGACCATGTCGCCTTTCGGATTGCCGTGCCACGGCGGTCCGGTAGCCAGGAAACCAGACCCGGATGAATCCAGCCGGCGATCGTGCCGAAACCACGCGGCTGCCCCGCTGTCTGCTTGCATGCGGGGCTAGCAGCGAGGCCGCCGCGCCCGTCATGCGCCTCGCGGCCGCCTCCCGGTTGAGCCGATCGCCAGGCCGGGCAGCGATGCAGGTATTCTTCGTACTGGCAAAACCGTTCCGGGAAAAGGCAGCGTCTTGATACCTACAGCAGCTCTTGTCGGGGTCGTGGTCCTGTGTGCATTGCTGGTCTTCTTCTGGAGACGCAACGGCATCGGCTCCGGTCGCTCCTACGGCAATCGCATCGCCGCGCATATCGGTATCCCGAAGAGCCTGTTTCACTCGCTGATGGCCCACGGCGCCCCCGGCGGGTCCCGGCAACTTCTGGCCTCGCTGGAGCAAGCGAACCTGACGCTGGAGCAGGCCAGCGCCGAACTCGGCCCGTCGCTGGCCAAGGGCATCGAACGCATGGAGGCGCATTTCGGCCCGCAGGAGACGCTCGAGGCCGTCAAACCCGTTGTCGCCCGGTTGGTCTCCATGGGCAAGTCATCGGGTTGACGCGCCAGCACGGGCGATGCGTGCGCCCCGGCCTGGCCGGGCCCGCATTTCGCGGCACAATCGCGCCATGCATATCGCCATCCTGACCTTCCAGGGTTTCAACGAGCTGGACTCGCTGGTCGCGCTGGGCATTCTGAATCGCATCAAGAAGCCGCACTGGCGGGTCAGCCTGTGTTGTCCGGAGCCGGCGGTCACGTCGATGAACGGGGTCGTCGTGCATGCGCAGTCGCGACTGGAGGAGGCGGTCACGGCCGATGCCGTCGTCGTGGGCAGCGGCATCAAGACGCGCGATGTGGTCGCAGACGCGGCGTTGATGGCCGCATTGCGGCTCGATCCCACCCGTCAGCTCATCGCCGCCCAGTGCTCCGGCACCCTGGTGCTCGCGAAACTCGGCCTGCTCGGCGCCGTGCCGGCGTGTACCGATCTCACGACCAGACCCTGGGTGCAGGAGGCCGGTGTCGAGGTATTGAACCAGCCGTTTTTTGCCGCAGGCAACCTGGCCACGGCCGGCGGATGCCTGGCCTCGCCCTACCTGGCCGCCTGGATCATCGCGCGCCTCGAAGGCGAACCGGCGGCGCGTGCGGCCCTGCATTACGTCGCGCCGGTCGGCGAGAAGCAGGACTACGTGGACCGGGCGATGCGCAACATCGCACCGTACCTGCCGTGCTCGCCGGAAGTGGCACGGCCCGGCGCGATGGGTGATGCCCCGCACCCGCACGCCACGGCGTCCAACATCGGCGGTTGAGCCGCCCCGCCATACTTTCGTTCGTGCACTGCATGCCATCCGAGCGCCGCATGTCGATCCGTCCCGAAGCCCCCGCCGATGTCGCCGCGATCGCCGACCTGGTCCGCCGGGCATTCGACGGCCATCCACACAGCGACGGCAGCGAACCGGGCATCGTCGAAGGGCTGCGGGCCGACCGGGCATTGTCGGTTGCACTGGTTGCGCAGGTGGACGGCCGGGTCTGCGGTTATGTTGCCGCCTCGCCGGTGCGCGTCGCCGGCCGTGCATCGTCGTGGCATGGCCTGGGACCGGTCGCGGTCGAGCCGGCCCTGCAAGGACGCGGCCTGGGCGGTGCACTCGTGCAGGCGGCCCTGGCACAGCTGCGCGCGGCTGGAGCCGGCGGCTGCGTCGTGCTCGGCGAGCCAGGTTATTACGGCCGATTCGGCTTTGCGCCGCTGCCCGGGCTGGTGTATCCCGGGCTGCCAGCGGAGTACTTCATGGCAGTGGCGTTCGGCGCTGCCGTCGTCCAGGGCGAGGTCGCATACCATGCGGCGTTCGGAGGTGCGCGCTGATGGGGCCAAAGGGTTCGCGCAGCGCGTGACGCCGGCAACCACCAACCCATCACAGGAGCACGCATGCTGGTCACCACCACTCCCTCCATCGAGGGCAAACGCATCACCCGTTATTGCGGTGTCATCTCCGGCGAGGCCATACTGGGCGCCAATCTGTTCAAGGACCTGTTCGCCGGCATCCGTGACCTGGTCGGCGGGCGGTCCGCCACCTACGAAAAGGAACTGCAGCGCGCACGCGAGATCGCGCTCAAGGAACTGCAGGAGCGTGCCGTCGACCTGGGCGCCAATGCCGTGGTCGGCGTCGACCTGGACTACGAAGTGCTGGGCGAGAAGAACGGCATGCTGATGGTCTCGGCCAGCGGGACGGCCGTGGTCGTGGAATGACACCGCGCAGCGGCACGGCAAACCAGCGTTTCGACGGCATCCTGAAGAGCTGGAACGAGGAGCGGGGCTTCGGCTTCATCACCCCGCTGCAGGGGGGCGACGACGTCTTCGTGCATGCCAAGGCCTTGCCTGCAGGCGGCGGCCCGCCGCTGCCGAACCGGCCGGTGTCGTTCGAAGTCGAGCCCGGCCCGCACGGCAAGAAGCGTGCGACCCAGGTCCGATGGCGCGACGATGGGTCGCCGCAGGCGGCGCCGGCTCGGCGCCCGGGGCGGGTTCGCCGCCAGCGTTCTTCCGCGGCGCAGTGGGGCACGGCCAGCCTGTTCGCGATACCGGCATTCGGGCTCGTGTATGCCGCGACCGCGCTGCTCTGGCGCGTGCCGGCCGCGGTGGCGCTGCTGTACCTGGGGGCCAGTGTCGTGAGTTTCCTGGCGTATGCGCTGGACAAGTCCGCGGCCACGCGGGGGCGCTGGCGGGTGTCGGAAAAGACCTTGCTGTCGCTGGGCCTGGTCGGTGGCTGGCCCGGAGCGATCGTGGCGCAGCAGCTGCTGCGCCACAAGTCCAGCAAGGCCGCGTTCCGGT
>JBFIDI010000262.1:0-8025 GCA_041581405.1 Burkholderiaceae bacterium | reverse complement strand
GACGCGTTGGCGGAGCGATCGCCGCGGCCTGCGCGCGGTCGCCGCGTCGCGCCGCCATCAGCCCACCGACGTGGCCAGTTGCCGCAGCAGCGCGCCGCCATCGCCGCTCCAGGCGCTGCCGTGCATGCAGGCCAGCGTGGTCGGTTGTGCGGCGGCCAGCCGTGCCAGGATGGCGCCGGTGTCCTTGCCGTGGGCATAGTAGTCCATCGCGCCGCGAAAGGCCTCGCTCGGGCCGAGGATGTCGTCGCGCGTCAGCGCGACTTCGCCACTGCCGGGTTGCGTGAACAGGTCGCCGCAGAAGAAGGTCCGGGTCGACACGTCCATCATCATTCCGCACTCCCAGCCATGCGGCACGTGCGGCGTGTCGAACCACTGCAGCGTGTGTGCGCCCAGCTCCAGCCGTTGGCCGTCCGCCAGCGCGGTGGCCGGCCGGTCCGCGACGTCGTTGACCGACACCATGGCCGCGATCGTGCCGCACAGCGGCGAGGCCTGCGGCGCCAGTGCCAGGAAGTCGTTCAGCGAGCCGCATTCGTCGGCCTCGAAGTGCGACAGGCCGACATACCGCAGTTTTTCCACCGGCATCACGGCCGCGATGGCCTGGCTGATCGGCGCAAAGAGCTTGCGGGGGCCGGTGTGGAACAACAGGGGCTGATCGTCCACGATCAGGTACTGGTTGAAGCTGAAGCCGGGCCCGTCCGGCAGCTCGACCGGGGTGTTGATCCGGTAGATGCCTTGGGCGATTTCCTGGATGTTGGTGCCTGTTTCACGGTTGGTCAGCATGGTGGGTCCTCGTGGGTGTTGATGAAGGGGTTGACCGCAGGATGTGGCACGACCGGGCCCGGCGTTACAACAAAATTTTCTGACGCGCGGGCCCGGCGCCGGCTTATGCTCGCCGCCATGAACGAATCGATTGCCGGAACGGACGGTGTCGAGGCCGGGCTCGCACGGCGCATCGCCGGGGCGTCGCCGGGCGAGGCCCGCGACGCGGAGGCCGCGTTGTACCGGCTGCTGGCGCCGCGCGTGCGTCGCTACGGCTTGCGCCACCTGCGCGACAGCCACGCCGCCGACGACCTGATGCAGAACGTGATGGCCCTGACCATCGACCACCTGCGCCGGGGCGAGGTCCGCCAGCCCGAGCGTGTGGTCTCCTACGTGTTCGGCACCTGCCGCATGCTGGTCATGGACATGCGTCGCAGTGCCCGCAGGCGCGAGGAACTGCTCGCCCGCCACGCGCACATGCTCGAGCCCGCGGACGCCGGCATCGCACCGCAACTGGACCATCGCCGCGTCGCCGCCTGCATGGAGCGGCTGGCGGAGCGGGAACGCTCGGTGCTGGTGATGACCTTCTACGAAGACAAGCCGTCCGACGAAGTGGCCGGCGTGCTCGGCCTGAGCGCGGGCAACGTACGGGTGCTGCGCCACCGCGGCATCACCAAGCTGCGCCAGTGCGTCGATGGCGCGGGGAGCCTGTCATGAGCCGCCGGTCCGAGGGGCCCCACATCGATCCGGCCCGGCTGCTGGCTTATTGGCTGGACGAAACCGACGCGGCCGAGACCGACGCCATCGACCTGCACCTGCTGGCGTGCGACAGCTGCGGCGCCGCGCTGGACGAGCTGGTGGCGCTGTCGCACGGCGTCAAGCGCGCCTTCGCCGGGGGCCTGCTCCAGACCTTCGTCACGGCTGCGTTCGTGGGGCGGCTGCGCGCGCGGGGCCTGCGGGTTCGCGAATACCACGTGCCGGTCGACGGCAGCGTCAACTGCAGCGTGTCGTCGAACGACGACGTGCTGATCGGGCGCATGGCGGCACCACTGGACGGTGTCCGTCGGGTCGACGCGGCCCTGCGCATGTCGCCCGGCGAAGACGAGACATGGGTGCACGACATCCCCTTCGACCCCGCCACGGGCGAGGTCGTGATTGCGCCGGCACTGGCCCAGGTGCGCCAGTTGCCGTCGCACGATCTGGAGGTCCGGTTGCTGGCCGTCGCGGCGAACGGCAGCATGGACATCGGGCGCTACGTGTTCCATCACCGCCATTGAGCCGGCAGGCGCAAGCACCGGCCGGCGAGACTAGCCGGCCGCTGCCGGACCCGCCGCCGCAATGGCACGCGCCGGCGCACCCAGGTCGCGCCACGACTCCGGATGGCAGGTGAACAGCAGCACCTGGTGCCGCTGCGCGGCGTCGAACAACACCCGCTTCATCTGCGCCAGCCGCTGCGCATCGCTGTGCACCAGTGCGTCGTCGAGGATGATCAGCGTCGGGCGGCCGGCTTCGCGCAGCAGGTCGGCATAGGCCAGGCGGCTGATCACACCCATTTGTTCGCGCGCGCCGAAACTGAGCTCGGTCACCGGGCCGGCCTGTGTGGCGCCGGCGTCGTCGGCGCGGGTCAGCCGGCCGGGGGCGAGGTCGTCGCCGATGTCGAGTTGCGCCTGCGCGAACAGCAGCGGCAGGTAGTGCTGCACGTGTTTCTGCAGCGGCGCCTGCAGGCGCTGCGTCAACGCGCGCCGGTGCGACTCCAGCCGTCCGAGCAGCAGGTCGAGCGCGGCGGCGCGCAATTGCAGTTCCTGGCAGCGGCGTTGCGCCGCCTGCAGCTCCAGCTGCCCGCGCGCGCGTTCCTCTTCGAACCCGTGGGCACCGGCGTCCTCCAGCATGCCCTGCACGACGCGGATCTCGCTCCTGCGCTCGTCGAACTGCTGCTGCGCCTGCTGGGCGCTGCGGCCGAAACGCGCGACGTCCTGCCGCAGGATGTCGGCGCGTTGCCGGGCCAGCGCCTGCTCGCGCGCTGCGATGGCCTGTTCCAGGGCTTCGCACTCGGCATCGGCCGCCTGCAGCTGCTGCGCCTGGGTCCGGGCCAGTTGCTGGCGCGCCGGGTCGGCCAGCGTCGCCTGCAGTGCCGCGCTTTCGCGTTCGGCCGCATCGCGTTGGGCCTGGAGCTGGCCGGTCGCCAGGTTGGCCGCGTCGAACTGGCGCGTGGCCTGCTGCAGTTGTGCACGCGCCTGTGCCAGGCGCGCCTCGGCCTCGGCCAGCGACCGCTCGGCTGCGGCGCCCGTGCCGGCGTCCGCCGGCAGCCGTTCGAGCGCCCGCTGGCATTGATCCGCACGGGACGTCTGCGCGTCCAGCTGCGCGGCCAGCGCGTCCAGGCCCTTGGGCGCGCGCAGGGCCAGGGTGCGTGTTGCCAAATCGATGTCGCTGAGGATCTGCGCCGCCACGCCGTGCCGCCGTTCGGCGTCGGCCAGGTCGGCCGCGCCCACGCGCTGCAGTTCGGCCTGGTGCGCCGCCGCCAGCCGGGTTTCCTCGCGTGCGAGCTGGGCCAGGTCGGCGCCGCCGGGCACGATGCGCAGCTGCCCGACGGTGGCGATGTCCAGCGTAGCGGCACGCTTGACCAGCAGCTCGCCGCTGCCGGCCAGCGCCTGGCCGTCCAGCGTCGCACGCACGTCCGGCAGCAGCTCGAACTGCAACCGGGTCGCCACGGCCTGCTGGCGGATGCGCAGTTCGCCCAGCTGCTGGTGCTGCTGGCGCAGCAGCGCGATGTCGTCCCTGGCCGGCGCCACGGCCTCCGCCGCCTGGGCGCGCAGCTGCTGCAGCTGTGCCTGTTCCTGGCGCGCCTGTGCGAGTGTGTCCTGCAGCGCAGCCGCCTGGGTCCGGGCTTCCTGCAGTTGTCGCTGCAGTTCGGCGCGGCGCTGCTGCTGCTGCGCCGCCAGCACGGCGGTGTCGGCGTCGTCGCTGGCCTGTTGTGCGGCCGCGCGTTCGCCGTCCCAGCGCGCCAGCGCCGTGCGTGACTCGGCCAGCCGCTGTTCGGCCCGCGCCAGATCGTCCTGCCGCTGGGTCAGCGCACGCGCATCGGCATCGAAGCGCTCGCGCTGCAACCGCAGCAGCTGGCGCTTGTCCTCGAGCTGGCGCAGCTGGCTGCGATCGGTCTCGAGCTGCGTGGCCTCGGCCTGCAGGCTGTCCAGTTGCGCCTGCGCCTGGCGCTGCTGCGCCAGCAGCGTTTCCCAGGGCTTGTCGGCGGCCTCCTGCGCCTGCAGCTGCAGCAGTTCGCCGAGCCGGTCCACTTGCTGGCGGTAATGCGTGATGCGGGTGTCGAGTTCGGCCAGGCGGGACGCCAGCGTATCCTGCTCGGCCAGCGCCTCCTGGTAGACGCCGCGCGGCTTGCCGGCCTGGGTCAGCAAGGCCTCGCGTTCCCTGCGCACCCGGGCGATCAGGCTGTCGCCCTGGCTGCTGGCCACCTCGGTCACCGACCGGGCCAGCGCCTGGCGCAGGTGGTCGGTCGCGTGACCCACGGGTTCGTGGATGTCGTGGGCCTGGCCCTGCTCGATCCACAACAGGCCGGGCACGCCCCAGTGTTCGGGTTTGCTCGCACCCTTGGCGGCGAATCGGAACCCCAGCAGTTCGGCCAGGTGCTGCTCGGCCTCGTCGCCTTCGAGCTGGCGGCCACCGACGTCGAGCAGGCAACGCTTGCGGTGCAGGAACCGCTTGCGCAACTGGTGCGGCACACCGTCGATCGCGAAATCGATCTCCACGCTGGGCGCGGCCGACGGCTCGCCCCAGGGCAGCAGGTCGTCCATGCTGGTGGAGCGCACGCGCTCGAAGAACGCGGCCCGGATGGCGCGCACCAGCGTGCTCTTGCCGGCCTCGTTCGGGCCGGCCAGCAGGTTCAGTCCGGGATCGAGCCCGGCCAGTTCGAACGGCTGGCGGAACTGGCGCAACTGCTCGACGCGGATCCGCTGCAGCTGCATCATGCCGTGCCCCCGTCGGCGGGTTCGCGTTCGGTCAACATGCCGGTCAGCAGCGCCAGCGCGTGCGCCGCCACGGCGGATGGCTGCGCACCATCGTCCTGCTGCAGGTCGCGCAACTCGGCGATCACGTCGCCGACGTAGCCGTCGGCCTGCAGCGCGGCGATGTCCTGTTCGGTCGGCACCAGGCGCAGCTGGCCCAGGTCGGCGCGGATGCTGCGCACGTGCGCCTCGGCTTCGCGCAGCGCGGCCTGCAGCCGCTGCAGGTCGGCCAGGTCGGTCTGCCCGTGCACACGCAGGTCGAGCACGTCGCGGCCACCCAGCCGGCGCAGCCGCTCGATCAGCGCATCCACGTCGCTGGCCACGGATACCGGGTGTTCCCAGGTCTGCCAGTCGTGCCGGCCGGTCGCGATACGTTGCACCTGCGGCTGTGCGCCCGGCGCGTCGACCTGCACCAGCAGCACATGGCCGGGGTCGTTGTCCTTGAAGCGGTCGGGCTCGGGTGTGCCGCTGTACCAGGTGCGCGTGTCGATCTGCCGGCAGCCATGCCAGTCGCCCAGTGCCAGGTAGTCGAGCCGCGCGCGTTCGGCGCGTTCGGCGGCGATCGGGTTGGCCGAATCGATGTCGCTGGCCAGCACGCCCTGCACGCTGCCGTGCGCCAGGCCGACGCGCACCCGGCCCTCGGGTGTGGGTGCGTCGTCGAACCAGGCGGTCAGGTCGTTGTAGGTGTGGCGTTGCGTCAGCGGTGCGGTCAGTGCCGCGAAACCCTGCTCCGGGAAATCGATCACCGCGCCGCGCAGCGCCAGGTGCAGGTTGGCGGGCAGGGCCTGCATGCGTGCGGCGCGGGTCCAGACGCTCTCCGACAACGCGGCGTCGTGGTTGCCGGGAATCATGACCCAGGGCCCGGCAAAACCGCCGAGCGCCAGGAACAGCTGGCGGATCGTGCGTTCGCCGACCGTCTGCAGGTCGAACACGTCGCCGGCCACCAGCACCGCGTCGACCGCGTGTTCGGTGGCGAGCCGGGCGATGGTGTGCACCGCGTCGAGCCGCGCCTGCGCCAGCGGCACCGCGTCGTCGGGGGGAAACTGGCTGTATTGGCGGCCGATCTGCCAATCGGCGGTGTGCAGAAAACGCGGCAAGGCGGGGCTCCCGGTGGGGCAGCTTCTGGTTTCGGCTGCCTGCGGGAATTCTACGGTTCGTCCGTCGGCCGCCCCCCATAATGCAACGAACGCCCGATGATCCGCACGATGCCGCACGACCCCACGCCTTGCCCCGACCAGACGACGGCGGCCGCGGCCGGCGGTCGCGCCAGACCATGCTCGAGCTGCTGATCGACAGCCGCGTCATCACGCTGCACGGCATGCTGGTCTTCACCGGCCTGGCGATCTATGTCATCGGCTCGCGGATCCGGCACCAGCGCCGCCATCCGTCGGCGGCGGTGGCCTGGGTGGTGTCGCTGGCGCTGGCGCCGGAGTTCGCGTTGCCGCTGTACCTGCTGTTCGGCAGCCGCAAGGTGGCGCGGCGCGACACCGGCCTGCTCGAGCCGCCGCAGGCTGCAGCCGGCAGGCTCCGCGGCGCCCAGGACACACGCACCGCGTTCCACCAGCTGGCCGACGCGATGGGGCTGCCGCCGGTGGCCAGCTACCGGCAGCTGCACATCCACGACGACGGGCAGCAGGCCCTGGACGCGTTGCGCAGCCTGGTGCTGCAAGCGCGCCATACGCTGGACCTGTGCACCTTCCTGATGGGCAACGACGCGCTGGGGCGCGAGATCACCGAACTGCTCGAGCAACGCGCGCGAGCCGGCGTGCGGGTGCGGGTGCTGGTCGACGGCGTCGGCATCTACCTGGGCGGGCGCATCGATTTGCGCCGCCTGCGCGCGGCCGGCGTGCAGGCGGCGCTGTTCGTGTCGCCGTTCCGCTCGATCGTGCCGGGTCGCACCAACCTGCGCAACCACCGCAAGCTGGTGATCGCCGACGGATGCCGCACCTGGGCCGGCGGGCGCAACCTGGCGGCCGAATATTTCGTCGGCGACGACAGCCTGTTGCGGCACAAGTCGCCGTGGATCGACCTGAGCTTCACGTTCGCCGGCGCACTGGCCTACCAGGCGCAGCAGCGCTTCGACCAGGACTGGGCCTTTGCCACCGGCCAGGCCCGGGTCGACACGCCGGCACACGGTCCGGTCGAGGGCGAGCCCGGCGCACCGGTGGCGCAACTGGTGGCCAGCGGGCCGGACCAGCTCGACGACACCTTGCATGTGCTGCTGGTGTCGAGCTGCTTCAGCGCGCGGCGCCGGATCCTGGCGATCTCGCCGTATTTCGTGCCCGACCCGGTGCTGCTGATGGCCTTGACGCTGGCGGCGCGCCGGGGGCTGGATGTCGAACTGGTGCTGCCGCGCCGCTCCAACCACCGCCTCGCGGACTGGGCGCGGCATGCCGCGTTGCGCGACCTGACCACGGCCGGCGGCCGGGTCTGGCTGGTGCCCGGCATGTTGCACGGCAAGGCGGTGGTGGTCGACGACGACCTGGCGCTGGCGGGTTCGGCCAACCTGGACGAACGCAGCCTGTTCCTGAACTACGAGCTGATGTTCGCGTTCTACGACCGCTCGTCGGTGAACGGATTCGCCGGCTGGATCACCCGCCAGCGCACCGGCGCCGAGTTGTACCGCGGCGACCGGCCGGGCCTGTTGCGCGAGATGCTCGAAGGGCTGGTGCGCTGGTTAGCGTTCCAGTTGTAGTGGCTCGGCGTGCGCCAGCGCGTCCACCCGCTGTTGCAACCATGCATACCAGGCGTCCATGCCTTCGCCGCTGCGCGCCGACACGCGCAGGATCTCGATCTCCGGGTTGACGCTGCGCGCATGCGCGATGCAGCGCGCGACGTCGAAATCGAGGTGCGGCAGCAGGTCGATCTTGTTGAGGAGCAACAGGCGTGCGGCGCGGAACATGTGCGGGTACTTGACCGGCTTGTCCTCGCCTTCGGTCACCGACATCACCAGCACCTTGGCCGCTTCGCCGAGGTCGAACAGCGCCGGGCAGACCAGGTTGCCGACGTTCTCGATCATCACGATGGCGCCCGGCGGCGGGCGCAACCGATCCAGGCCGCGTTGCAGCATCGCGGCGTCCAGATGGCAACCGGTGCCGGTGTTGATCTGCACCGCGTCGGCGCCGGCGGCGCGGATGCGGTCGGCGTCGTTCTGCGTCGCCTGGTCGCCTTCGACGACGCGGAACTGCCAGTGTGCATGCCGGTCGCGGATCGTGCGTTCGAGCACGCTGGTCTTGCCCGAACCCGGCGAGCT